>JANGEZ010000200.1:0-5733 GCA_031838355.1 Candidatus Methylomirabilis sp. bin48
CGAGGACCTCTGGCTCACGACGAAGCAACTGGAGGCGAAAATCGAGGAGCTCCAGCGGACCGAGGCTACGCTCATCGAGACGGAACGGCTGCGCGCCATGGGCCAGTTGGCGGCCGGTGTCGCCCACGACTTCAACAACTCTCTGTCGGTCATCCTCGGCCAAGCTCAAATCATACGGCTGAGCCTCCAGCAAGACACCTTCTCGAAGGACCAGCTATTGGAGCATCTCAAACAGCAAGAGCGGGCGGTGCTGGACGCCGCTGAGACGGTTCGAAGGATCCGCGAGGCTACCCGCCAGCGAGGGATGGAGCCTTTCACCGCTGTCGCCATCAACGAGATGGTGACGGACGTTCTCGATGTCACTCGGCCTCGGTGGAAGCATGAACCGCAGGCGCGCGGAGTCACGATCACCCTCCGTACCGATCTCGGTGCGGTACCATCAGTTTCCGGCCGGGAGGCAGAGCTGCGCGAAGCGCTCACGAACCTTCTGTTCAACGCAGTAGACGCTCTCCCACGTGGTGGAACCATCACAATTACGACACGAGCAACGCGCGCCGCCGAAGGCGAGCTGGTCGAGGTCACCGTAAGCGACACGGGCATCGGGATGCCGGAGGCGGTGCGAGCGCGGCTGTTCGAGCCGTTCTTCACCACGAAGGGGGTCAAAGGAACCGGACTCGGCCTCAGTATGGTTCAGGGGATCGTCAGGCGGCATGGAGGGACGATCGATGTGACAAGCGCTCCGGGAGAGGGAGCTGCCATGACGGTGCGCCTGCCGGCGGCAACAGAGCCTGCCAGTCCGGCCCCGCCTCCGACGGCGCTGGCCCCTTTGCCCTCCTCGCTACGGGCCCTGGTCATCGACGACGTATCGACCATCGCCGAGACGCTTGCGCTGATTCTACGCGCCCTGGGGCACGAAGCCGAGGCAGTCGCAGGCGGAGAGGAAGGCCTGGCGCGCATCGAGACGGGAGGCTTTGATCTGGTCATCACCGACCTGAGCATGCCGGAGATGTCGGGGTGGGAGGTCGCCTCTAGAGTGAAGGCACGGTGGCCGAGGCTTCCGGTTATTCTCATCACCGGGTGGGAGGAAATGGTGCAGGACGAACAGATGGTCTCCTCCGGAGTTGACCTGATACTGCCCAAGCCCTTCACGAACGAGCAGCTCTTGCGAGCAATCGCCCAGGTATGGGCCGTCCGCGAGGAGCGACGGTCCGCGGAAGACTGACCGCGTCATCAGAGCGTCTGATCCGAGTTGGCCCCGACCTCCCTACCTGAGTCTCTCTGAAGCACCCCGCCGGGTGAGCGCGACACCCTGGACGAGGGCGTGCTTGAGTTGCGCCTCCGTGTATGGCTTGGCGAGGACCGCATCTACCCCCCGACTCTCGGGTTGCTCTCCCTCCAACGCATCGCCCCAGCCGGTGACCAGGATCACGGGAAGCTGGGGCCAGCGGGCCTTGACCGCCTGAGCGACCTCCCAGCCCGACATCTCCGGCATCCCAAGGTCGGTCATGACCACGTCGAAGCGCTCAGTCGCGAGAAGCGTGAGCCCCTCCTTACCGCTGGTCGCGATGGCCGCCTTGTGGCCCAAGATACGCAGGAACTCACCAAGCGTCTCGGCAAGGAGGGGCTCGTCGTCGATGACGAGCAGGTTGAGCGAGCCGATGATGGGGGGCTGAACGGCTGGCGGCGGGACGACCTCGGCAGCCGCCACTTGGGCCACCGGCAGACGCAGGGTGACCGTCGTCCCCTGTCGTTCCACGCTTTGGATGGTGATCTCGCCCTCGTGGCGGCTAACAATGCCATAGACCATGCTGAGGCCGAGCCCCGTCCCGCGCACTCCCTTCGTGCTGAAGAACGGCTCGAAGAGGCGGTCTCGCACCGCGGGCGACATCCCGATCCCGGTGTCGGTCACGGTGAGCTCGATCCACTCGCGTACGCTCCCGGATCGAGGTTCCGGGATCAGGGTGCCCGGGTCGGGCGTGCGCGCCTCTCCGATCTCAGAACCGAACACCTGCCTTGTCGTGATCGTCAGCGTCCCACCCTGCGGCATGGCGTCGAGCGCGTTGAAGAGGAGGTTGGTGAATGCCTCGCGCAGCTCGGCTGCGCGGCCTAAGACTGGCGGCGTCTTGGCCAACGCCGTCTGGATCGTGATCTGCACTCCTGTCGCCTCGGCCTGGCTCTTCCAGCGGGGTTGGGTGATCGAGAGGACCTGCTCGACAATCCCGTCGAGCGCTACTGGCTCAAACACCTCCGTGTTACTCGGGCGGGTCGCCTGGCGGATCTTCCGGATCGTCTCGGACGCGTCGAGGATGGTCTGCTCTTGCCGCGTGAGGCACTCCAGGAGGCGAGTGCCCCCCTCCACGTCCTGCAGGGCGGCCGCGACCGGCCCCCGCACGAGGATGAACTGCATGAGCTGGGCCTGTCCAAGGATCCCCATCAGCGCATTGTTGAAGTCGTGGGCGACCCCAACCGCCATCAGGCCCATCGCCCGGAGCCGCTCGGCCTCGATGAGGCGGGACTGCATCCGCTGCAGCTCCTCGACCTTCGCGGCAAGCTGGCCAACGGCCAATTGCTGCGCCTCGAAGAGGCGGGCGTTCTGGACGGAGATGGCCGCCTGCCCGGCCAGTGTCGCGAAGAAATTTACCTCGTCGGCTGCAAAGCGGTGGGGGGTCGTGGTACACACGTGGAGTATACCGATGGCCTGGCCCTGTACGATGAGGGGGACGCCCAGATATGATTTGAGGCCGTACTGGTAAATGATCTCCTGATGGCTCACGACCCTAGGGTCGCCCAGCAGGTCGTAAATGATGACCGGCTCTAAGCGTACACTTAAGGCCTCCAGCAGGCTTTCACTCAGCGTAAAGACCTCGTCTTGGATATCCACCCCCCCCGGTAGGCGAAGATGGGCGAGGATCGTCCGCTTCTTCTCCCAGTCGATCAGGCTCAGCCCCACCGCATCAGTCTTCACGTGGGGATGCACCCGCGTCAGAACTATGTCGATCACCTCTTCTAAGGGGAGCTGGGCGGCGATGGCCTGGTCGATCTCCCGAAGGGTGGTCAGCCGCGCGAGCCGTTCCCGGCTCTCGGTGTACAGTCTAGCATGGTGGAGCGCCACAGCCACCTGGTCGACCATCGCCCTCAGGGTACGCGACGTGTCCTCGTCCATGAGCTTTGCCCGACTGTTCGCCAGGAGCAGGACGCCCACTAGCTTTTCTTCCGCCACGAGGGGCAGACTGATCCAGGCCATCACCCCCTCCTGCCGCAGCGCCTCCGTAATGGGATCGGTCCCTTCCCAGGGGATGCACGTCGCGGTGGACGCCCTAACCCACGGACAGGCGTCCAGCGGAACGTCCCGGCCCAGGGCCAGAAAGGCCGGAGAGAAACCCTCCTCGACCCTGAGCACCAGCCTTCCACGCTCTACCAGGTAGAGCGCCCCCTTGATGGTTGGCCCGAGCAGGGCGAGGATCTCCTGCAAGGCGATGCTCAGTCGCTTCGTCAGATCCGGGAAGCGGAGGATGCTTTCGGTTACCCGCTGGCGGGCTGCCAGCTCGGCTAGTTGCCTCTCGATCTGGTTGCGGGCCTTGGTCAGACCTTCCGCCATGGTATTGAACGCATCACCCAGCGCCATAATCTCTTGAGAACCACTGGCTTCAACCCTGATATCCAGATCACCCTGCCTGATCCGATCGGCAGCCGTCGCTAACTCTCCAATGGGACGGGTGAGTCTTCTTCCTATCAAGGCGGCACCCCCGACAGCCACGCCGCCCACCCCCACAAGTAGGATCAACAGATACAAGCGAAAGTCCGCAACGGCCGCCAAGACGATGCTTGTAGGCATACGCTCGACGAGGACAAGGAAGGGGCCTGAGCTGCTCGGGCTGAGGGCTAGCGACTGAGAAGTGATGACGTGTTCCCCCGCGACCACCGCTCCAGCCTGTCGAGAGAGGAGCTGGTTTGCGAGGGTGGGAAAGTCCCGTTGGAGGCGTTCCCCCGTGTTCAGGTCGCGGGGACCACCCCACTGCTTCGCCGGATCGGGGTGCAGGAGGTAAAATCCCTCCTGGTCGACGGCGTACACTTCCTTCCGGGCGGCTTTTCCCTCCTGATGCAGCGCATCGAGGAGAGGGCCAGCCATCAGGTTGATGATCACGATCCCACGCCGATTCCCCGCGTTATCGAACAGGGACGTGGCGTAGCGGATGACGAGGCGGTGTGGAACTTCAATCTCATCACGCTCTCGGGTGAGGTCCGGCGGGGAGGTGTAGACTTGACCAGGTCCGAGCTTCATGGTCTCGGCAAAGTAGTCGCGCTGCTGCTTCTCCTGCAAGCGTTCCCGTGGGATAAGCCGGGGTGGATGAGTTCCGTCATAGTCCACCCGGACCACCTCCAGGCCATTCTCATCGAGATAGCGAATCTGGTTGTAGACCTTTCGGCTATCCGACACAGTAAGATAGGCTTGCGCTATCGCCTCGTACCAGCGCTCAACCTCGGCATGGTCTCGGGCGGCTCGAGCCCGCGCCAGCTTACGAATAGTGAGTTGATTCAGCATGGTAAGGTCACCGTGAGCCATATCGAAGACGCGCTTCATCTTGTCAGCATCGATCAGCACGGACCGCTGAAGATCCTCTAAGGTTCTTCGCATGAGGTGGTCCGATGCCACTTGAATGGTATAGAGACCAAAGACTGTCAGGGGGATGAGGGCGATACAAACGATCCAGACACCGATGAGCCGGCTCGCGACCACCCCCCACCGGAGCAGGGTTGGGAAACGGACGGCCCGGAAGGCAGCCACCGCTAGCGACTTCCCGTAGAATCGACCTTACTGGAGTGAATAGCGAAAGGCATATGGACGATCACCCGCGTCATGATCTGTTTTGACCCTGTCCCCGCGGAGGCGGGGAGTGTTCCTTCGTGTTATTAGAGGAGAGGTTATAGAACTCCTTGCGCACTGTCAATACATCCTCGCTTGAGCCTACCCCGCAAACCTCTGTTCCCCCTTCGGCAGGCAAGGGCGAACGGCATGGGCATTGGAAAGATCCTGAAAAAGGAGTTGCGTGGGGGGGGTCGTTATGCCAATACCGTAGATGTACCCATCAGGGGAAAAGAGGCTGGCATCGGAGAAACGTGAAGACACTTCAGGCGATCGGCAACGGGGCCGGGCCAAGCAAGAGACTGTGTTCGACGATGTGGTGGGCCGTGTAGGAATCGAACCTACGACCCGCTGATTAAGAGTCAGCTGCTCTACCAACTGAGCTAACGGCCCCACAAAACCAGGGTATAGGGGTTAGGGTAAAGGGTATATAGCGTACAGGAATTATTTTTGTTGTTCGTCTAGTGACAGCGCCCGCGTTTCTCCCCCTACACCCTAGACCCTCTACCCCAGACCCTGTCTTATCATGGTGCGCCCAGGGAGACTCGAACTCCCGACCTACTGCTTAGAAGGCAGCCGCTCTATCCGGCTGAGCTATGGGCGCAAGAGAACAGGGTCTAGGGGTTAGGGGATAGGGTATAGAAAACAAGGAACCCGCTGTAAGCCACCGCATCAATCCTTACACCCTTTACCCTCTACCCTAAACCCTTTCTGTTTCTGGTGCGCCCAGGGAGATTCGAACTCCCGACCTACGGATTCGAAGTCCGGCGCTCTATCCAGCTGAGCTATGGGCGCCTCAAGGCAGGGTAGAGGGTACAGACTCCCAGCATCGTTTCAACTCACCGTCTGACGACAGTATCTTCGCTTCC
>JANGEZ010000201.1:0-3353 GCA_031838355.1 Candidatus Methylomirabilis sp. bin48
GACAACACGATCGGACGTCGCCGAAGCGACAACAACGAGATCGAGGATGCACCGCCGTCAGCGCACGTGAAAAGAGCGACGCAGGAGAGCTTCGATCCTGAGGCGTTCGTGTTGAGGCGCTCGGTGCCGTGGGTGGACGGCTTGCGCGCAGGACTGGTCTTTGTCGCGTTTGGATCGTCCTTCGACGCGTTCGAGGCCATCTTGAGGCGGATGGTCGGCGCGGAAGACGGGATCGCAGACGCCTTGTTCACATTCACCCGTCCGATATCGGGCGCCTTTTTCTGGTGTCCAGGCATGCAAGACGGGCGACTGAATCTCCGACTGCTTGGCGTGTAGCGCGTCCTTGCGCCGACACCCGTTACCGCTCGTGGCTGAAGGGCGGCATCAGACCGAGCATGCATGGTTCCTAGCGCCCGGCATGAGGAAACGATGAGGACCATTGGCGAGCCGGTACGGATCGGCACCTCGGGCTGGTCGTATCCAAGAGGGGAGGGGAGCTGGAACGGGATCTTCTATCCGGCGAAGCCCAAGAACGAGCTGGAGCTCTACAGCCGGGTCTTCAATGCGGTGGAGGTCAACTCCACCTTCTACCGGTTGCTCGATCCACAAATCGCGAGGGCGTGGGTTACGATCACGCCGAAGGATTTTGCGTTCGCCATCAAGGTCTGGCAGAAGTTCACGCATCCCGGGATGTTCCAGAAGGCAACGGGCGCCGAGCCTGAGATCGCGCAGCAGGATTATGACGATTTCAAGCGAGGTATCAACCCGATTGCCGAAGAATGCAAGCTCGCGTGTCTGTTGATTCAGTTCTCCGAGTGGTTTGCGAGCACGCCTCAGCACCAAGCTACTCTCTCGACGATCCTGCAGCAGTTCAAGGACTACCCCGTGGCGGTCGAGCTGCGCCATGCCTCCTGGGGTGAGCGCGCCAGGGACACCAAGGCGCTGCTGGCCGCCTCTGGCGCAGGATGGGCCTGTATCGATATGCCGGAACTTCCTGGCACGATCAAGCAGGAGCTGGAGCCGCAACGGTTACTGTACCTGCGTTTCCACGGCAGGAACCGCGAGAAGTGGAGGCAGCGTGAGGCAGACGAGGAGCGGTACGATTACCTCTACTCAGAAGAGGATCTGAAGCCGTTCGCGGAGAAGGTTCGGAAGATTACGGCGGCTGGAGAGAGCAAGGTGTTGATCTTCTTCAACAACCACGTTCGCGGCCAGGCCCCGGCGAACGCCTTGATGATGGCACATCACATCGGATTGCCGGCCGTCGCCACGGTGCGGGCGGAGTTCGTCAAGGCGTTTCCCGCGATCAAGGATGCCGTCAAGGAGATTCAGATCCAAGCGGAGAAGGAGTCAAACCAGGGGATGCTGTTTTCTGCCTGAACGCCTACCGAGGCAGATTCGGAATCTTGTGGATGGTCGAGTTGGAGACCGCAAAGGTGTGCACCTGCGGCTCGCCGTCGATCACCCCTTCGAGCGCCTGCAGCACCCGCGGATAGGTCTCGCGATGATACGCATCCGCGCTATCGGCCCTGTCCCATAGGCTGATGGCTACTGCCTCGCTGCGTTCCCCTGAGACGATGGAAATCTCGTCGTAAAACCCTTCCTGTTCCCTGAGGATGGGGATGATTTCACTCTGCATCGCCCGGGAATATGCCACCGAGCTGCCCGGACGAAGCTTCACGCATACTTTTCTTGCAAACATACACGCCTCCAGATTGAATGATGGTGAATGAGATCCCAGGTGACCTGAACGATGAGGACGACCGCGGAGCTCCCGATGGTAGGATTTCAGCCAGTGCATTGTATTCAGCGCAAACAGCATGTGTCAATAAAAATCCTCTGGCCTCGCATAAGCCAGAGGATGTGAAGACGGGATTTCGGATGAGACCCGCGCCGCGGGCCGTCTAGTGCTTTCAGCCTGACCCTCGCTTACGGAAGACGATCAGGTACGCGAGAACTCCAACGAGCACGAGCCCTCCGAGCTGCCACAGCAGATTTTCCATGCTCACCCCCTAGGCCGTAGCCTTGATAGTATAGTTCAGCATCCCACCGGCCAGGACGATATCCACCTCCCGAGAGGTGAGATCGTGCCTGGCCACGAACTCCGTCTCTTTGGTGACATTGCTCACGACAACCTGCTGTCCCCCTCGGATCTGCTCGGCCACTCGCTCGATCCGCAGGTGATCCCCCTGGCCGATGGCATTATAATCCTGCCCATCCACAAAGAGCAGCGGCAGGATCCCGAAGTTGATCAGGTTGGCGCGATGGATGCGGGCGAACGACGTGACGATGGCCCCCTTCAGTCCCAAGTACATCGGCGCCAGCGCCGCATGCTCACGGCTGGAGCCCTGGCCATAGTTGCTGCCCCCGACCACGAAGCCGCCACCCTTCTCCTTTGCGCGCCTGGCGAACTCCGGATCGACCCGGCTGAAGGCGTACTCCGAGATGGCCGGGATATTACTGCGGAGCGGCAGGATCTTGGAGCCTGCCGGAAGGATATGGTCGGTGGTGATGTTGTCGCCCATCTTCAGGAGGACCTCGCCCTCGATGGTGGAGGGGAGCTCGCCCCGGATCGGGACCGGCTTGATATTGGGGCCACGAACGATCTCGACCTGTTCCGGGTACGGCGAGGGTGGGACGATCAGGTTGTCGTCGAGGACGAACTGTTCCGGCAGACTGATCGAAACGGGTTGGCCGACACGCTTCGGATGAACAATCTCGCCGGCCAGGGCGGAGGCCGCGCAGACCTCCGGGCTGGACAAATAGACCTTATCGTTGGGTGCGCCGCTCCGTCCCTCGAAGTTGCGATTGAAGCTTCTGAGCGACGCCGTCCCGCTGGCCGGCGCCTGACCCATGCCGATGCACGGGCCACAGGCCGATTCCAGGATCCGTCCGCCCGCTGCGATCAGATCGGCCAGCGCGCCATTGGCGGCGATCATGGTGTAGACCTGCTTGGAGCCTGGTGTGACCGTGAAGCTGATGTCCGGATGGACGGTCTTTCCCTTCAGCATTGTCGCGACCGTCATCAGGTCCCGAAAGGAGGAGTTCGTGCAGCTTCCGACGCAGACCTGAGAAATTTTGGTTCCCTCGACCTCGGAGATCGGGCAGACGTTGTCCGGACTCGATGGCCGGGCCACCATCGGCTCGAGTCGGTCCAGATCGATCTCCAGCACCTCGTCGTAGGTGGCGCCGGGGTCGGGCGCCAGAGGGACCCAACTGCTCCCCCGTCCCTGGGCCGCGAGATAGCGGCGGGTCTGCTCGTCGCTGGGGAAGATGGAGGTCGTCGCGCCAAGCTCAGCCCCCATGTTGGTGATCGTGGCCCGCTCCGGCACGGTCAGGTCCTGTACCCCCTC
>JANGEZ010000202.1:0-4044 GCA_031838355.1 Candidatus Methylomirabilis sp. bin48
CCGATCGGCCAGGCAGAGGTGAAAAGACAGGGCAGTACCGTCAGCGTGATCACCTACGGCGCCATGCTCCAGCACTCGCTCGCAGCGGCGGAGCGACTCATGCCGGAAGGGATTGACCTGGAGGTGGTGGACCTCCGTACGCTCCAGCCCCTGGATATGGCCGCGATCGCCACCTCGGTCAAGAAGACAGGACGGGCGATGGTGGTGCATGAGGCTCAAAAGACCGGCGGCATAGGCGGTGAGATCGCAGCCCGGATCGCCGAGGAGCTCTTTCACTATCTGGATGCTCCTATCGTCCGCGTGGCGCCCCCCCACACTCCTATCCCCTTTAGTCCCGTGCTGGAGGAGGCGTACTTGCCCAATACCGAGACCATCGCCAGTAAGGCAAGAGAACTGGCCAACTTCTGAGAGTCGACCGTGCACATTCAAGTCATAATGCCACAGATGGGCGAGAGCATTGCGGAGGGGACGGTCATCACCTGGCTGAAGAAGGTCGGTGAATTGGTCGCCAAGGATGAACCACTGGTGGCTATCTCCACGGACAAGGTGGATGTCGAGATCCCCTCCACTGTCGCTGGAGTACTCTCTGAGATCGTCGTCCAGGAAGGGGTCACAGCGTTGGTCGGAGCCGTGCTGGCCTACATCAGCGAGGCTTCTCACGCCGATACGGTCTCGCCAGGCAGGCCGGTGGTAGAGTGGCGGGAGGGCGTTCAGGCCGCTACACTCGAAGCAGAGACTGCGACTCCGACAACGCACTGGTACTCGCCCGCCGTCCTCGATCTGGCCAAGGAGCACGGCGTGGACCTTACCCGGGTGAGAGGAACCGGTACGGATGGACGCATCACGCGGAAGGATCTGCTAGACTTCATCGCACAGCGACCACAGGTAACTGTACAATCGCCCAGAGTGAGCCCCCAACATCTTGTCCACGCCGCCGAGGACCAGATCCTCCCGATCAGCCCTATGCGAAAGGCAATCGCCGAGCATATGGTCCGGAGTCAGCGGACCGCCGCTCACGTGACGCAGGTCTACGAGGTCGATATGACGGCTATCGATGGATACCGTCAGGCCCACCAAGAGGCGTTCCTCAAGCAGACCGGAATTACGCTTACCTTTCTACCCTTCGTGGTGAAAGCCGCAGCGGATGGCCTGCGGGCCTATCCGCTTATGAACGCTTCCTACACCCGTGAGGGGATCATCGTCAAGCAAGCGGTCAATATCGGGATTGCCGTGGCTCTGGATGAGGGTCTCATCGTCCCGGTGCTGAGGGAGGCTGACAAAAAGAGCTTCCTGACCCTGGCGAAACAGCTAGCCGACCTGGCCGCGAGGGCACGCGACAAGCGGATCAGTCTTGAGGAGGTCCACCAAGGGACCTTTACGGTTAATAACTTCGGCGCGTTAGGGACCCTGATCGGGACGCCGATCATTGTTCAGCCTCAGGCGGGAATCTTGGGCTTCGGCAAGGTGGTGAAGCGGCCGGTCGTAATCAACGATGCCATCACCATTCGTTCGATGGCCTACCTCTGTCTCTCCTACGATCACCGCCTCATCGACGGCGCCTACGCCAGCGCCCTCCTCAACCACGTTCAAACCACGCTCGAACATTTCGATTTCTCCATCGTTCGCTAGAAAATAGCGACCAGCAATCAGCGCTCAGTCGTCAGCTTCGGATAAAGTAGGGAACGCATCAGAAGAACTGAACGCTGAAAACTGATCGCTTATTTATTGCGGCTGCATCATGCAGTTGCATCCCGGCCCGCCTCGCTCTACACTAGTATTGTTATTGCTTTGAAAGTTCCCCCTCACCCGTCCAGACGTAGGGGCGACCCTCGTGGTCGCCCGATCTGGGCAGGCACAAGGCCTGCCCCTACAATGGGGAGGCTGCGGGAGGGGGCAAGGTGCCGGCTTCCAGGACCATGGGTGCGCCGACAAGGCATGTAGCGGGAGCTTACGATGCGGATTCTGATCGTTGACGATGATGCGGATATGCGGAGGCTACTTCTGCGAACCCTCCAACGATGGGGGTACGACGTCGTCCCTGCGGCCGATGGAGAGGAAGCGTGGGAGCGTCTCCAGAACGAACCGATCAGTTTTGTGATCACCGACTGGATCATGCCGAAGCTGGACGGCTTAGGGCTCTGCCGCCGGATCAGAGAGGCGAGATCCGCGCGATACGTCTACGTCATCCTCCTGACGGCCAAGAATTCGAAGGATGAACTCATCAAGGGGATGGAGGCCGGCGCCGACGATTTTTTGATCAAACCCTTCAACGCCGGGGAACTCAAGGTCCGGATCAGAGCGGGGGAACGGATCGTCAAGCTGGAAAATGATCTGGAAGAGCAGAATAAAAAGTTACAGGAGGCCTATTTCAGGATTCGTGAGGACCTTGATGCCGCGGTAAAGATGCAGCGAGGTCTCCTGCCAAGCAGCGCACTGACCGTCCCTGGGTTCAGGTTCGAATGGATATTCACTCCCTGCCATTTCGTTGCGGGGGATATCTTTAATTTCTTTCAGCTCAATGAACACCAGGTGGGCTTTTATATCCTTGACGTCGCCGGTCACGGGATTCCTGCGGCGATGCTGTCGGTCACGTTAAGTAAGATTCTCTCCCCCACGATCTGTCAGGGAAGTGCCTTGATGCGTTTCATCCCCGACCCTCCCCACTACGATATCGCCACACCTGCAGAGGCTGTCCAAGCCCTCAACCAACTGTTTCAGTCCGAAGACGATGCAATGCACTATTTCACTATGGTCTATGGCATCATTGAGACTCGGAGTGCCAGAATGCTGTTCACTCAGGCCGGTCATCCATCCCCAATCTATCAACCCAGGGGGGCCAAAGCTGAGCTGCTGGGAACAGGGGGGTTCCCTGTGGGGATGTTACCCGATGTCAAGTATGGGGAACTCGATCTCACCCTCCACCCGGGCGACCGACTCTTCCTATACTCCGACGGCATTCCTGAATGTACCAGTAAGCATGGAGAGCATTTTTCCGCAGACCGCCTCATGGCCCTCTTGGAAGAGTGGCGAGACCGTCCGTTGCGGGATGTGATGGCGGGTGTAGAGCAAACGCTAGGGCGCTGGAGGGGCAGCGATGAGTTCGAAGATGATATCACCCTTCTGGCGCTTGAGCGGGTGTAGCGACTAGAGGAGATCGATGCAGCCAAGCTCGCCTCCCAGCTCATTCCTTTCCCTCAAGACCATAATCGTCGTGCCGCTGCTCGTGACCAGTGTCGTCATGGTGGCACTGAGCATGTGGGTGACTCATATATGGCAGGTGCGCGCCATCCTGTTTACGGTCATCCTGCTGACCTCGCTTGTAGCCTGGGCACTGCTCCATCGGTTAATTCTGCGTCCGGTCATCGCCATTCGAGCGGCGATGGAGGCCCGCACGGCTGGTGAGGCGACTGCCTACGCCCCGGTGTCGGCCGTTGACGAGCTCAGCCGTCTGGCCGGTTCTCTAAATGAGATGCTCGACGCCCTTACCGAAAGCGAGGCCAAGTTTCGCGGACTGGTGAACGCTGCGCCGGACGCCATACTGCTCGTCAACAAGGCGGGACGTATCGTACTCGCAAACGAGGAAGCGGAGAGGCTGTTCGGCTATGCGCAGCAGGAGTTGCTGGGCGCACCCGTTGAGATGCTGGTGCCAGAACGTCTCCGCAACCAGCACACAGAGCATCGCGCTACCTACATCACCACCCCTGTGACGCGACCCATGGGGATGGGTCTGCAATTATACGGCGTGCGCAAGGATGGGCGTGAGTTTCCCGTTGACATCAAGCTGAGTTACTATCCCACCAAGGATGGCGGTATCGCCATGAGCGCGATCCGCGACATCACCGCCCATAAACAGGCAGAAGCTCAACTGCACCTGCAAAAAACTGCACTGGAGGCGGCGGCTAACGGCATCATGATCACTGATCGAGAGGGGACGATCATCTGGGTCAATTCCGCCGTCACCCAGCTCACCGGCTACACAGCCCAGGAGATGCTCGGCCAAAATTCGCGTTTCCTCAAGTCAGGCCAGCACGACACCGCGTTCTA
>JANGEZ010000203.1:0-1516 GCA_031838355.1 Candidatus Methylomirabilis sp. bin48
GCCAGTCGGTCTTCAAACCGCTCGCTTTGTGAAAGGGCGTGTTCCGATGGCCAGAGATCCCGAAGAGGAGGACGAGAGATCTCACTGAGGCTGAAATAGCTCTCACGCAGCCCCGCCAGAGTTTTCTTGTTACAACGGAGCAGGTTGGAGGTGGGAACAATCAGCGGCTTTGGATTATCGAACAGATGGCCCCAGTGAAGGCAGTCGCGAAGGTTGATCCCCGTGAGACGATAGGCCAGTCGCGCAAACTCCATAAACCACTCGGTGGTGCGAGCGCACACCAGGCAGCCCTGGCAATCGTCATGAACGACGACGGGGTCATAGGCCTCCACCATCGGCCCACCTGTCAGAACCCACTGGACACCCCGGTAATGGTGAAAGCGCAGCTTCGGTGAAGTAACTTCACCCCGACCTTGGACCGGCTCATGCCGGCCCACACGAGCCGGTACGACTGACCGTCTTTCGCGCGTAACACCCGACAACGAGGCCAGCGGGATCGTCCTCATCCGTTGAGTCCCATTCCCTAGCTTCTTCATCATGGACCTTCTCAGGCGTTAAGTCGACCTCACGGAAACAGGATCGTCCGAAGGGTGGTCCGCTCTTGCACCATATCGAGTGCTCTCGGCAACTCCATGAGGGGGAGGCGGGCAGTGATGAGGCGGGCCACTGGAACCTCGCGGCGAACGATGGCGTGGACCGCGCTGGCGAAATCGCCAGGGGTATGGTGGTAGATCGGGACGATCCTAATCTCCTCGTAATGCAACCGATGCAGGTCGAGGGAAAGGAGAGCACCCTCAGCCACTCCGCCGAAGGGGACCAGCGTGCCCCCCCGGCCCACTAGCTCAAACGCTTCCTGGTGCGCCTGCGTACTTCCCACCGCCTCAATGACAACATCGGACCTCTCCGCCCCGAAGGCCTCTCTCACCCCTGCCATCATCGGCCCTCCAGCAGTGTTCAGCGCCTCGTCTGCACCGAAGCTCCTTGCCAGGACCAGACGGTCATCGTGATGGTCCAAGCTGAGGAGACGAATGGCCTGCCCGTACCGGTTACGGAGGACGGATATAAACATCAGGCCGATCGGCCCGGCCCCCACGACCACGACACGATCTCCATCGGACACCTGCACGCGCCGGATAGCGTGCATGACGCACGCGAGCGGCTCGGCCAGGGCTGCCTCCTCAAAGGGGACCTGCGGGGGCAGCTCATGCAGGTTCACCTCCGCGATCCGTCCAGGGATGCGAATGTAGGGGGCAAAGGCGCCGTTATTGTACAGCAGTCGCTCGCACATGCCCTGACGAGAACGCCGGCACGCACGACAGCGGGCCGCCGGAACCGGATCGGTACAGGGGGCCGAGTTGGCTGCGACCACTCGCATTCCCGGCTGCCACCTGGCATCAGCCTGCTCCCCTCGCGCCACCACGACCCCGGCCCACTCGTGCCCGAAGAGCCCGGGGATCTCGATCATCGGGTGCGATCCACGCAGGTACACCTTGCGATCCGTGAAATCAAGGGAAGC
>JANGEZ010000204.1:0-2035 GCA_031838355.1 Candidatus Methylomirabilis sp. bin48
CCTCGTCCGGCCACCAGGAAGCTGTCGGGGCTCTCTGTGTCATAGACTCTCAGGCTGACATTATGCTCGAGCTCCTTAAACAGACGCTCGCGGAGGCTGCGGCTAGAGCTCCACTTCCCCTCCCGTCCCGCAAAGGGGCTGGTATTCACGCTGAAGGTCATCTGTACTGTCGGCTCGTCTACCAGGAGCGGGGGAAGGGCGATAGGGGTATCCTTGTCGGCAATCGTCTCCCCGATCCCAATCTCCGCAAGGCCAGTCACCGCCACAATTTCGCCAGCCTCCGCCTCCTCGACCTCGGTTCGGTCCAACCCCTGATGCACAAAGAGCTGAGCTATCTTGCCGGGGTAGCAGGTTCCATCCTTTGCGATCCGGATGACCTCCTGAGCTCGGCGCAGACGGCCGGCGTACAGGCGGCCGATGGCGATCCGGCCCTTATAATCATCATAGGCCAGGAGGTTGACCAGCATCTGCGTGGGACCATCCCGCTCGACCATGGGGGGAGGCAGGGAGCTGAGGATGGTCTCGAACAGGGGCTGCAGGTCAGGGGCCAGTGAGGTTGGTGAAAGGCCTGCCCGTCCACGGAGGCCGTCCGTATAGACGATCGGGAAATCCGTCTGCTCTTCTGTTGCGCCAAGATCGATGAAGAGATCGAAGGTCGCGTTGGTCGCGTAGTCGATTCGGGCGTTCGCGCGGTCGATCTTGTTGACAACCACCACAACCTTGTGATGGAGCTCCAGGGCCTTGCGCAGCACGAACCGGGTCTGGGGCATTGGCCCCTCTACGGCATCCACCAGCAGCAATACCCCGTCTACCATGTTCAGGACCCGCTCGACCTCGCCCCCGAAGTCGGCATGCCCTGGCGTGTCCACGATGTTGATTTTCACTTTCCCATAGGTGACGGCGGTATTCTTGGCCAGGATGGTGATGCCGCGCTCTCGTTCCAGGGGGTTAGAGTCCATAACCCGTTCAATCATCACCTGGTTGTCCCTGAAGATATGGCTCTGCTTCAGCATGGCGTCCACGAGCGTCGTCTTGCCATGGTCCACATGCGCGATGATGGCCAGATTCCTGAGATCGGTACGCTGCTGTGACATAATGTGCCTTCTTCGATGCGGTTATAGACTGCGCCGTGCCCGGCAGTGGGCGGCACGAATGCGGAAAACGTAACGTACGCTCAAAACTCAGTATGGGGAGGCGCGAGAAAGGTCAGAGCCCGAAGGGAAACCGGCTGCGGACCTGCTGAGGCCGTTCTAACAGATGCGGCGTGTCAAGCTGCAACGGCACGAGTCAATCACCTCACGAATTCGTAACACTATATCGCAAAGGGGCGGATTCGTCAAACAATTCCAGCGCCGAGCGTGGTGAGACTTTTCGGTTGCGCCGCGCGGCTCGGAGGCGTACTATGCCCCGGTACGCGTGAGCGATTCAGTTGATTGTGTCACACCCATGGAGGATGAAGCATGAAGAGGACCCGATACGTATCGATGCTTACGACTACCCTGGTGATGATCCTTGCCCTGACGGCGAGTCTTTCGGGATGCAGCCCGGGTTCTGGCAGCCCGACCGTGCCGCCCGAAACGGCGCCGGTCAAGGCCAAGGCTGGCGATCCCGCGATTGGTAACGGTTCCACCGTGAAGCTGGAGTACACACTGACCGATGACAAGGGCGTACTCCTGGACACCAACAAGGAGAAGGAGCCCCTGGTGTACACCCACGGGCAGGGGCAGATCATCCCAGGGCTGGAGAAGGCGCTCATCGGCCTGCACACAGGCGACGCAAAGCACGTCGTGATCCCGCCCGAAGAGGCCTACGGACCGATCAGGCCCGAAGCCGTCGTCGAGGTTCCCAAAGAACGAATTCCGGAGAAATTACAGACAGTCGGGGCCCATCTTGTGGCCCAACGTAAGGACGGGCAACCCATGCAGGCCTTCGTAAAAGAGGTCAAGGAGAAGACGGTCGTCCTGGACACCAATCACCCCCTGGCTGGCAAGGCCCTGACCTTCGACGTCAAGATCGTCGGCATTGAGGCTGCGCA
>JANGEZ010000205.1:0-4818 GCA_031838355.1 Candidatus Methylomirabilis sp. bin48
GAGCAGGTTGTGGACGTCTTTTATGTCACAAATAAGGACGGAAGCAAGCTGACGGATGAGGGGCGGAGAGAGCAGATCAGACTCGCGCTGGAGCGTACGCTGTCGGAGGGGCTCGATTAAAGTAAAGGCAGCCGTGACTATTCAGGTAGATAGGCTGAAGGCTGAAGGCTTTTAGGGGTAAGTCATGCGTGATCATACAAAACTCCGACAAGATCTTGAATCGACTGGGGGTTCATTCCCCGCGGCTTGCCGCGAGTTCGTCATACCGGCGGACCCCGGATCGGAGTCCGGGGCAGGCGTGTCAAGTACGGAATGACGGGCCAGAACAGAAGACGATACCCCGCAGCTTGTTGCGGGGTAGTTCATTTGGCTCGATTCGTGCTTTGCGAGATAATTTAGGACCTTCAGCCTTCAGTCTATCTACCTTGAGTAGTTACAAATGAGATTTACTGCCGCAGCAAAGGTGTTCGTGCTCTTCGGTGATCCTGTGGAGCATAGCCTCTCGCCGGCCATGCAGAATGCCGCACTCCAGGCGGCCGGAATCGATGGCCTCTATATTCCATGGCGGGTGAAGAGCGCCGACTTGCCGACCGCGTTCGAGTCGCTTCGCGGGATGGAAAACTTCGGCGGCGCGAATGTCACGCTTCCCCACAAGGAGCAGGCCGCCGCGGTGGTCGATACCCTGACACAAGAGGCCGCCGCGGTGGGCGCGGTCAATACCGTTGTTGCCAGAGGCGGTCGTCTTCTCGGAGCCAATACTGACGGACAGGGGTTTCTCCGATCGCTTCATGAGGAGGCGGCCTTTCTGCCGCGTGGGAAGCCTGCCGTCATCCTTGGGGCGGGCGGGGCGGCACGGGCTGTATCCTTCAGTCTGGCCGAGGCTGGTGCCGAAGCGCTCGTCATCCTGAACCGGACCATCGAGCGCGCACAGTCGCTGGCTGAGTTCGTGAACCGGGAAACCGGGGTTTCGGCGATTGGACTGGGGCTTGACGATCCCAGAATGCCGGCCAGGGTGAGGGACTGTGCCCTGGTGGTCAATGCCACATCGGTTGGGCTCAGCCCTTCAGATCCACCGCCGATCGACCCGAGCCTGCTTCGCCCTGGGACGCTGGTGTACGATCTGATCTACCGACCACGGGAGACTGTGTTGCTGCGAGAGGCAACGAAGCGGGGGTGTCAGGTCTTGGGCGGGCTGGGCATGTTGTTGTATCAGGGCGCCCTGGCCTTCGAGCTGTGGACCGGGCAAAAGCCTTCAGAGGAGGCTATGCGGCAAGCCCTCGTTGCTGCGATTGCTTGACTTGTCCGAGATAGAGTAAGACAATATCTTACCGCGAATGACTGCATTGGTCATGATGAGCCAGCTCAAGGAAGGATAGGTGCATGCCACCAGGACGATTGGGTGAGATACTGATGCGAGCCAACCTGATAACGTCCGAGCAGTTAGACCAGGCCCTCGCCCTGCAGAAGACCACCGGCGGGCGGATTGGATCGATTCTCGTCAAGCTCGGGTATATCAGCGAGGAGGAGATCGCATCGTTTCTGGGCCGCCAGTACGGGGTGCCGTCCGTTGATCTGGGCAAGGTCAAGGTCGACCCTGCTATCCTCAAGCTCGTTCCTGCCGAGGTGGCTCGCAAACATCTGCTCATCCCTCTGAGCCGATCCGGGAGCATCCTCACGGTTGCTATGGCGGACCCGTCCGACATCATTGCCATCGATGAAGTCAGATTCATTACCGGCCACAACATACAACCGATGGTCGCCCCGGACATCTCGATCCGGAATACCCTCGATAGGTACTATGACACTGCTGGAGTCGCCCGAAGCCTGGTCAGGGACTTTGAGGAAAAGGATCTGGGGATCGCTGAGCCGGCTCAAGGGGGAGTTGATCTGGCCGAGCTGTATCGAGCTACCGAAGAGGCGCCGGTGGTGAAACTGGTCAACCTTATCCTGACCGACGCGATCAACAAGGGCGCCTCTGATATTCACCTGGAGCCCTACGAGAAGACATTCCGAATTCGCTTCAGACTCGATGGCATCCTCTATGAGGTGATGTCCCCGCCCCTTACGCTGCACGCCGCGGTCACTTCTCGTATCAAGATCATGGCGCGATTGGATATTGCTGAACGGCGCATGCCTCAGGACGGGCGGATTAAGGTCAAGATGCGGGATCGGGAGCTGGACCTTCGGATCTCTACAGTCCCGACGCTGTTCGGCGAGAAGGTGGTCATGCGACTGTTGGACCGTGCGAGCCTCGAGTTGGACATGAGCAAGCTCGGATTCGATCCTGAGGCGCTCGCCATGTTCGAGAAGGCTATTGTCGCCCCGTACGGTATGATCCTGGTGACCGGCCCGACCGGGAGCGGGAAAACGACCACGCTGTATTCGGCGCTCAGCCGGCTCAACAGTATCGGCACCAACATTATGACCGCGGAAGACCCGATCGAGTACAACCTGACCGGGATCAACCAGACTCAGGCCAAGTCGGATATCGGTCTGACTTTTGCCGCCTTACTCAGGTCGTTTCTCCGACAAGACCCGGACATCATCATGGTGGGAGAGATCCGCGATTTCGAGACGGCCGAGATCGCGATTAAAGCCGCCCTGACCGGCCACCTGGTGCTAAGCACCATCCATACCAACGACGCGATCAGTACAGTGGGGCGATTGATCAGCATGGGCGCGCCGGCGTATCTGGTGGCCGCCTCGCTCAATCTGCTGCTCGCCCAGCGTCTAGTCCGGCGGCTCTGCGCGGAGTGCCGGGAGGAGGTCTCAATTCCCGTCTCTACCCTGGAGGACATCGGTTTCAGTCCGAAGGAGGCGAAGACCGTGACCTGCTATCGGGGGAAGGGGTGCATGGCCTGTCGTGACACCGGCTATCGGGGCAGGATTGGCCTCTACGAGGTGGTGCTGCTCAACGAACAGATGCGGGAGGCGATCTTGATTGGCGCCTCCGTCAGTGAGCTTCGTATGCTTCAAGCCAAGTACGGGATGAAGAGCCTGGGGGAGAGCGGCCTGCAAAAGATTCGGGAAGGTGTCACCACCGTCGAGGAGGTCGTTCGAGTCACGAGTTTCTTCTAAGAGCAGCTATCAGCCATCAGCTTGCTGCTGACCCCTGTTTACTCGAATCTGGCACTGATCTTGCTGCTTAATCTCGATCGGAGGTCAGAATGAATCTGCACGACATGTTGAAGGAGGTGGTTGAGCGCGGCGCCTCCGATCTTCACCTGACTGTCGGCGTCCCGCCGATGTTGCGCCTGCACGGCCTGATCTCGCCTCTCGGGGATGTGCCGCTTGCCCCAGCAGAAACGAAAAGCCTCGCCTATAGCGTCCTGACCGACGCTCAGAAAGGGCAATTTGAAGAAGAGCAAGAGCTCGATTTTTCCTTCGGCATCAAGGACTTGAGCAGGTTCCGCGCCAATCTCTATATTCAGCGAGGAGTCGTGGGGATGGCGATCCGGACCATCCCATACACCATTCATTCCTTCGAAGAGTTGGGTCTCCCGAAGGTCGTGGCTGATCTCTGTGAGAAGCCGAAGGGGCTCATCCTCGTCACCGGACCGACCGGTTCGGGGAAATCGACCACGCTCGCCACCATGATTGACAAGATCAACTCCGAGCGCCATGAGCATATCATGACCATCGAAGACCCCATCGAATTTCTGCACCCGCATAAGAGCTGCATCGTGAACCAGCGCGAGGTTCATTCCGATACCCGATCGTTTACGGAGGCGCTGAGAAGGATCCTGAGGCAGGACCCTGACAAGGTCCTCATCGGTGAGATGCGGGACCAGGAGGCGATTGCCGCGGCCCTCACTATCGCGGAGACCGGGCACCTGACGTTCGCGACACTGCATACCAACTCTGCGATGGAAAGCATCACCCGTATCATCGACGTCTTTCCTTCGAATCAGCAGCCGCAAATCCGTGCCCAGCTCTCCTTCGTCCTGGAAGGGGTGCTCTGTCAGGCGCTTATCCCAAAGAGTAACGGTCAAGGGCGTGTGCTTGCGCTGGAGATCATGATCCCGAACCCTGCTATCCGCAATCTGATTCGGGAAGACAAGCTCCATCAGGTCTACTCCACGATGCAAACCGGCCAGGATAAATTCGGGATGCAGACGATGAATCAGTCGCTTCTTGGGCATTACTTGAGGCGGAATATCACACTGGAAGAGGCGATGTTCAGAAGCTCCTTACCTGACGAACTGACCCAGATGATCCAGCGGGCACAGCAAAAAAGCAGGGTATAGGGGGTAGGGTATAGGGTAAAGCGGACAAGATGTCAGAATCGGGTTGCCTAAACCCTAACCCCTAAACCCTTTACCCTGTCTCCGAAGGAGACTTATGCCGATCTTTGCCTATCGCGGACGAAGCCATGCAGGCCGGGTGGTTGCCGGGCGGATGGAGGCCAGCACTACGGAGGCAGTGGTCGCGGAGCTCCGCCAACAACGGATCTTTCCGATTTCCGTCAAGCCGCAGCCTAAGTCGATCGAGTTCAAGATCCCCGGATTCGGCGGGAGGGTGAAAGAGAAGGATCTGACCGTGTTCACCCGCCAGCTTGCCACCATGATCGACGCCGGACTCCCCCTGGTGCAGTGTCTGGATACCTTGGCATCCCAACAGCCGAATAAACAGTTCAAGAAAATCCTTACCGAGATCAGAGGGGACGTGGAGGGGGGGTCGACCTTTGCCGCAGCCCTCAAACGTCATCCGACGGTATTCAATCCGCTGTATGTCAACATGGTCGAGGCGGGCGAGGCTGGAGGGCTGCTTGACACCATCCTGAACCGCCTTGCAGTGTACATCGAGAAGGCGATGAAC
>JANGEZ010000206.1:0-1513 GCA_031838355.1 Candidatus Methylomirabilis sp. bin48
ACCCTACCCTATGTAGCGAGATCGAAGGAAAGGTGCGCGTCGCACTGGGATTGACCGGTACAGTCGTGACGGAGGTGGCGCCGCAGGCACGTTGATACCTCGCGGGCTGAATGATATCACTTGATGATTGGAGAAATCTCCACAGAAATGCCTTTCGACCTTCACGGGCTGTTGAGGCTGACCATTGAGCGACGCGCCTCGGACCTCCACCTGAAAGTCGGCGCCCCACCAGTTCTTCGGATCGACCATCAGCTCGTCCCTGTACAGGACCGACCTTGCCTCACCCAAGCTGACCTCGAGACGACTGTCAGTCTCGTCACGACGGAGCCACAGCGCCGGCAGTTTGCACAACGTCGAGAACTGGACCTGAGCTATGGCATTGCTGGGCTGGGACGATTTCGGACCAACCTCTTTCAGCAGCGCGGGATGGTGGGGGCTGTCTTTCGGGCCATCCCCCTCAAGATCGAGACGATTGAAGCGCTCAATCTGCCGCCGGTCATCGGAAAGCTGGCGATGGAACCCAGGGGGATGGTATTGGTCACCGGCACCGCAGGGAGCGGGAAATCGACAACCCTGGCAGCGATGATCGGTCATATCAACAACAATAGAACCGGCCATATCGTCACCATTGAGGACCCGATCGAGTTTCTCCACGTAGATAATCGGTGCTTGATCAACCAGCGAGAAGTCGGGATTGATACTGAATCGTTTGCCGACGCACTGCGTAGCGCGCTTCGCCAAGATCCGGATGTAATCCTGGTTGGAGAGATGCGCGACCATGATACGATCAGCACGGCTATTGTAGCTGCCGAGACCGGCCACCTGGTTGTGAGTACCCTGCATACCATCGATGCGGCCGAGACGATCAACCGCATCATCGCAATCTTTCCACCCTACCAGCAGAGGCAGATCCGGATGCAACTCTCCTCGCTGCTTCGAGGGGTCATCTCGATGCGCTTGATCCCGCAGGCGGATGGCAAAGGGCGCGTGCCGGCGGTCGAGATTATGGTCGCAACTTCCACCATTCGGGAGTACATCGCTGATTCTGATAAGACCAGAAAGATTCCGGAGGCCATCGCAGCCGGGGTATCGGAGTACGGGATGCAGACCTTCGATCAATCGCTCATGAGCCTGTACCGCCAGGGCCTCGTGAGCTATGAGGAGGCGCTCCAGTGGAGCAGCAACCCCAACGACTTCGCCCTCAAGGTTCGAGGGATCGAGACCGCGGCGGATCAACCCTGGACCGCAGAACAGAAGGGAGGTTTTCGCGAACGAAAGCCTCACTGAAGGCCACGTCTGCTGACGCGGCGTACAGGGTGGGCGTACGCCTCCTTACTGTTCGGGACAGAACGCACGCTGAGCTTGCTCGCCTCCTCGAGGTTAGGGGATTTGACCGAGCCGACTCACAGGTAGCGCTCGATCGGCTGCAAGAGCAAGGGTACCTGAACGACCGACGATTCGCAACCGCCTGGGCCAGGGGTCGCCTCCGAACAAAACCGATGGGGTCGTATCG
>JANGEZ010000207.1:0-1894 GCA_031838355.1 Candidatus Methylomirabilis sp. bin48
CGTATATATGGATTACACATTATATTTAGGAGGTCGGCGTGAGTGCGCTTCGGAAGCAGATGCCTGAGCAAGAATTTGCCCTGCTGGAACTGTCGGCGAAGTTTTTTCGTGGCCTAGGGGACCCGACCCGACTGAAGATCCTTGAGCTTCTCCTCGAAGGTGAAAAGAACGTCTCTGACCTAGTTCGCTGCCTCGGCATTCAACAAGGCCGCGTATCGAATCACCTGGCCTGCCTTAAATGGTGTGGCTACGTCACGACTACCAGTAAGGGGCGCTACACCGTTTACTGTATCGCTGACAAGCGGGTGAAGCAAATCCTCCGACTTTCACGCGAGATGGTCGCGAAGAATGCTGAGCACCTCTGGGCCTGCACGCGCATCGCTGACACTCAGCGGCCTCGGACCACGATGGGAAGGTAAGAGACCGCAGAGGAGAATGGAGGCATGAGGGGTAGCCGCAACTGGAGCGTCCGCACGCGCTTGGTCCTGGCGTTCGTGGGGGTTTTGATCCCATATCTGCTCCTGACCGGGATCGGAGCGGTCGGGCTACAGGCCGTCTGGCAGAGAGCCCAGGCCATTCATGGCGAAGCCGCCATGGAGTTTGTAGGGATTGCCAACCTCCAACTCGCGGTGGCTCAGCTTGTGATGCCGGCCAACGACTATCTCATCACCGGCGACCCCAAGGAGCGCGTGGAGTTCGAACAACGCTCGGCGCGAGTCCATGAGGTCCTTGCCGGACTGACCGCCCACTTCACTATAGAGGAGCGACAGTTGCTGGAGGCGGTTCGGAGTCAGGTATCACAGGTTGAGACCCTCAGCCGGGAGATCCTGGCCACTCCTGATCCTCAGGTGAATCGCGCCGCCCCCGCGAAGATGAAAGCGATGGATCGAGTGAGCGATGAGGCCACCGCAACCCTGGGTCGGATCTACAAACTCTCCCTCCGGGAAATCGAGGAGGATGTCGAGCGCGGCTCAGCCGTGATCCGGCGGGTGGCGGTCGCCGGCGTCGCCGCACTCCTCCTGAGCGTGGCCGGGGGTGTGGGCTTGGCCCTCATCTTCTCCACCTGGCTGAGCCGCCCCATCCTGGCCATCGCGCAGACGAGTCGCCAGATGGCCGATGGAGATCTCTCTCAGCGCGTGGAGACCCATGCCGGAGGAGAGTTGGGGGAGACCGCTCGGGCTTTCAACGAGATGGCCGAGCGACTGGACACCTCTCATCGATCCCTTCAGCGGAGGAATGAAGAACTCGCCGTGCTGAACAATATCGCCACCACCACAAGTCGGTCCCTCGATGTCCAAGAGGTGTTAGCGAACGCTATGGATGCGGTGCTTGATCTCATGGGGTTTGAGGCTGGGGAGATCTTCCTGGTGGACGACGCGGCGGGGGAAGTGGTCTTGGTCGTGCACCGGGGCTACAACTCGAAGGCCTTCTGGGAGATCCCCCGCTTCAAGCTGGGGGAAGGGTTCCCGGGACGGGTGGCCCTCTCGGGCGAGCCCTTGGTCACCACCGACCTGGCCAAGGACCTCCGTTTTTTCCGGAAGCAGGTGATCGAGGCGGGCTTCAGCACCTTCGCCTCGATCCCCATGAAGGCCGGAGGGAAGGTGGTCGGCACCCTGAATGTGGTAATCCGTGGCCCTCGCGCCTTCACCGAGGGGGACCTTTCACTTTTGACCACTATCGGGGCCACAATCGGGATGGCCGTGGCCAACGCCCGCCTCTACGAGGCGCAGCGAGCGGCAGAAATCCGCTTTCGCACGCTCTTTGAACAGGTACCCGGCGGCATTGTGGTGGTTGACCCCCAGACCATGCTGCCGATTGAGTTCAACGAAACGGCCCACCGCCAACTGGGGTATTCGCGGGAGGAGTTCGCCCGGCTGCGCATTGCCGATTATGA
>JANGEZ010000208.1:0-4619 GCA_031838355.1 Candidatus Methylomirabilis sp. bin48
CTGTTGCTTCTGCTCGACCTGCGGGCGAATGGCATAGACGGCCGCCTCGATAGCCTCACGAAGCGGGAATGGGTGGAGTTGAAGAACGAGCTTGCCCGCCTCGACTTTGGAGAGGTCAAGGAGATCATTAATCAGGGCGAGGAGGTGCTCCCCACTCATGACAATATGCCTCGCGAACCGCGTCTCTTTCTCGCTCAGGGAACTCACGGCAGGGTCCTGAAGCAGCGAGGCAAAGCCGATGACAGAGTTCAACGGTGTTCGGAGTTCGTGGGACATGTTGGACAGGAATAACGACTTATGGCGGGAGGCCTCCTCGGCTAGCTGTTTCGCCTCTTGCAACTCACGTGTGCGCTCTTCGACCGCGGCCTCGAGTCGGTCACGCGCTTCCTGAAGGGCGATATCCCGTCGCTGGACCTGTGTCAACATCTCATTGAACCCATCGATCAGTTGACCCAGTTCATCCTGACCGGATCCGGCGACTCGGACCGAATAGTCCTGCATCTCCGAAATAACTGCTACCGTATGCGCAAGGTCCAGAACCGGCTGAGAGATCACGCCCTCGAGTTTTGAAGCCAGGAACAACGCTACCAGCGAGGAGGCCAGCAGCACACCAAGAACGATCATTGCGCTGACTCGCAGGCGAGCATACGCCTCTTGCGTGTCGGCCTGGATGTACAGTGTTCCAATCTTCTCCTGGTCGAGGATGATCGAATGAAATACGATCAGGCGCCCTCGCTCTATTGTACTTCCATCTGCGAGGGGCGTAACCGGAATCGCGTTCTCCTCTAGAGGTTGGCGTCGGTACGTAGCAAAGACCTTCCCCTCCTTCGTGTAGATGGCCGCTAATGTGATCCGGGAGTCCTTCTGCAATGCGGAAAGCGTCTCTTCCGCGGCCTTCGGATCGTTGAATGTGAGAGCGGCTGCGCTATTCGCTCCGATGACGTCAGCCAAACTCATCAGCTCGCGGGTCATGACAGAGCGGTAGACCACTAACTCATAGACGACGAGGGCCACGCCGGTCAATAAGAGCGCGACACTGGTAGTCAGCATTGTGATGCGCCTCAGCTTTTTCTGGATGGGGACATCCCGGAACAGGCGCATCTCAGCGTCCCCCCGACACGATTCGCGCCAGCCTGAGCAGATGTGAACTGATCTGCAGCTTCGCCCTCTCGGCGGCCTCGACGTTGATCTCGAACTGGATCTTGTTCTCAACCGTGATGAAGTTGATCATCCCGCCGCGCCTGGCAAATCCGTCGATGTCACTGACCGTCAACGTGCTTGCCCCCTTGAGCCGATCCAGAATCTCCGCCATGCGGCCTTCCATCTCGGAGCTGATGAACAGAATATGGCAGAATTCCAACTCCTCCAGCCCCTTAAACCGTTTGACTACGACTCGACGGCCCTTTGCCTCCTTGCCCTCAACGGATTGAAGCGCGCTCGCCATGGCGCCGCCATCGACCACTCCGATGCAGATGGTCTGATTGGTGGCATGGAATGCCTGCGGGGGCCACTCAACGAATTTAAAGAACTGATAGAGGAAGGCTGCCTTGACCTGATATTCAATGGGCGATGGCTGGGCGTGGGTAATCCTGATGGGGAGCATCCCATCCACGCTGCTTGCCATCAGTAACAGGCAGACCAGCAGAATGCGTGCGAGGAGAGGCCGCCGCCTGATCACAGATTAGAACCGCCAGGTGGCCTGCACATAGCCGCTGCGCTGGACCTCTACAGGCCTGACAGGAACACCAAAGATGCCACCCCACTCCGGGTGTCGGTTGTCCAGAAGGTTCTGGCCGACCAGGCTCAGTTCGAACGTCCTGGTCGGACGCCATCCCAAGCGGAGGTCGAGTCGCAGGTAACTCGGAACAGCCGGCTCCAACTTCGGCAGGCGATCGACAAAGAAGGCCGACGCATCAAACTGAAGATGCCAGGGAAGGTCCAAGATCGAGCGCGCCTGCACCTGATGGCGCGGCGAACGTCCCTGGTCTTGCGTCTTCTCGACGCTGGTCGCATCCGGGTGAAGTTCGATCTTGAGGTAGGAGTAGTTGAGGTGCAGGCGCCAGAAGCTCACAGGATGCCAGGTGCTGGCGATCTCGACACCATAGGTATTCCCGGACATCCGGTTATCGAACAGGAAGGGCTGCACGATGTGGGGGGGACTTGCGCCTGTCGCAAGGGTAGGGGCGCCAGGTTCGGATGTCCTCAGATTGTCGTAGATCGTGTAGAAGCCGGCCAGATCGACCGAGAGCCACTCGACCGGCTGCACCCGATAGCCCAGTTCAAAGGCGAGCAGCTCCTCAGAGGTAAAGTCGGAGTTACCCGCCGTTTGGATGAGCGTCGTCAGCCCACCGGGGCCGGGAAACGCGGCTACGTTGGTCTGGACATCCCGCTCGAATCGGGCGGGTGTCCTGACCGCCCGCGAGACCGCCGCCCATACCCGGTTCCAATCGTTGGGAGAGTACAGTAATCGGGCGTTCGGCTGGGCCTCGAAGCCGGAGAATGAGTTTTGTTCGAACTTCGACCCGAGGGTCAGCGTGAGCCGCTCCGGGATCAGGGTGATCTGGTCCTGGATGAATCCGCTCACCAGGTGATCGGTTCGACGGGTCGGCGTGAAGACAAGCGAGGCGCTGTTGTCGATGTTATCGATCGTCACGCGTGTCCCCACGCCCCAGATCAGATCGTGGCGTACCCCGATGGGGAAGCGACGCTGAAACTCAAGATCAACCGTATCCCTCATCTCGTGGAACAGCAACTCACGCCGATGGGTTCGGTCGTAGTAAAACTGGAGGGTGGTCTCTGTACGATCAGCCGTCTTATGTCTCCAGCGGGTGAGGAGATTACCCCCCGCAAAGTCGTCCCGGCTCTCAGAGCTGACCGAAAAAGGGCCGGAGAGGGAGGGAACCGTAAGCGTCTGGCCGAAATCGCCCTTGTACAGGTCGCCCTGAACCGTCAGCGTATCGCCCATGGAGGGCGCCCAGTCAAGCCGAAAGCCGCCCCGATATGTCCTCCAGTCATCGGCGGCGTCCCGGCCGGTAGCGGTCACCAGATTATCGTGATTCGCATACTTGAAATAGCCCCGATAGAAGAGATCGTCGCCTACCCGTCCACCGTAGCGCGTCCCTACAAACCCGCGCTCCTCGCTCCCTCCGCCAACCTCAAGGTACCTTCCCTGGGTCGCCTTTGCCTGTTTGGTGATGACGTTGATCACGCCATTGACCGCATTGGCGCCCCAGAGGGTCCCGCCAGGTCCGCGGATGACCTCGATCCGATCGACATCCTCGAGGAGGGTATCCTGCACGTCCCAGAAGACCCCAGCAAACAGCGGCGTATAAACGGTCCGCCCATCTATGAGGACCAGGAGCTTGTTCGAAAAGGTAGCATTGAAGCCGCGAGCGGAGATGGCCCATCGGTTTGAACCGAACTGCGCCACCTGGACGCCAGGCACCAAGCGCAACGCCTCCGGGATGCTCTTGACCCCTGCGCGGCGGATATCTTCTCCGGTGATGACAGAAACGGCCGCGGCGCTTTCCCACAGGCGCTCCTCCCGCTTGGAGACCGACGTGATCTCGACGCTCATCAACTGTTCGACCGAGAGCTCTGTCAGGTCAGGTGGAGGTTGCTGGGCCTGAGCGGAAGCGTGATTCAACACGATGATCAGGCCCCACATCAGCACAAGGGACCAGGCGACTCTTGCTATCAGCCCCCTCCTCAGGAACGTCCAGAGACCGGCACGCCCCCACAATATTCGGTTGTCCCCGCTCATGCTCACTCCGCAGCCAGCCGCGCTAGCGCAATAACCTGACGCTATCCTTACGGTTGAAGGCCCGCCGTGCGTCAGGGCACGATTCAATAGGTGCCCTGCCCGACATGGACCGCTGAAGGCTCCGGCATTTTATTCTTGGAGTAGCCAATAAATATTATCCCGAGAAAGAGAACCATAGGATATTCAATCGTGCTATGTCAAATGGTTTCTAACTCTCTTTTGTGATCAATAATACTGACGCGGATTCCGATGTCTCTTTCACTGTTGCTGGTGATGCCAAGCATGAAGTGTGGGCGCGAAATCCTTTGGAAAGGCGAGTCGAATGACTTACCGACAAGTAGGTGAGCTGCTACCGAGCGACACCCCATGAGGCGCTGCCGCACCACGGCGCACGAAAATACCATTCTGAGGAAGCGGTCCGCCGAGTTGTCGGGTTACGCTGCGCTAACCCGACCTACGGCTGAGTGCTGATAGCTGAACGCTGTTTTAGAGGAAGAGACTGAAATGATACGGTCTCGCAACCGATGGCTGGCTGCAAAGGTCAGTTACGGTCGCTCACCTGATGCGTGACGGTAATGATAGTGTGGATGCCGCCGCGGACGTAAAAGTCAGCGATCAGCTTCATGGAGCGGGGTTGGCAGGCCTTGACGAGGTCGTCCAGAATCCGGTTCGTGACCGCCTCGTGAAAGTGGCCTTCATTCCGAAATGACCAGAGATAGAGTTTGAGCGATTTCAACTCGATGCACAGCCGGTCAGGAACATAGGTGAGCGTGAGGGTCGCGAAGTCAGGCTGGCCGGTCTTCGGGCAGAGGCAGGTAAACTCGGGGCACGTCATATGGATCTCGTAGTCGCGCCC
>JANGEZ010000209.1:0-8095 GCA_031838355.1 Candidatus Methylomirabilis sp. bin48
CTAGTACCCGAGCTGCTGAGCCGGAGGGAATCCACGGAAACCATAGCAGCGAAAGATTGACCACGAGTTAAGGTCACGCACATGGTCGACCTGTAAGTGATGAGTTGGCCGCTCTGGTTTCACTATGTCGAAGGAGCGGAGAACGGCCTCCGGGAGGTCAGACCGATCCGTCACGAAGACGGCGTCCCAACCTCGAACCTCCTCGGTTCCTCCCCATACGTCAAACTGGTTCATTCGCCGTCCGAGTTGGATATTAAAGGTGGGCGGATGGGCCGGCACATAGAACATCGCCTCACTGGCAATCTGATACCGATCGCTGAAGACGAATGTCGATCTATTTCGACTCATCTCTTGATAGACGGTACTCACTTGCGTGCCGAGATCTGCCCATCCTCTGAGGCGCCGGGTCAGATCGAGCTTGTGAGGAAGCGGCAGGCCGACCGAGGCAAGCGCGTGCGGAAAGTGACCAATGGCGCTGAAGAGAAACCCGGTCAGTAAGGCGCCCGCGAAAAGGGCGCGACTGCGCGTCCATCGCAAGGCAGAGTAACCTTGGATAGGTGTGCCTGACCGCCACTTAGCGGCAGCTATGGCCATAGCGATAAAGGCTGGCGCGGCCCAGTTCGCCTGTACCTTTGTCCAGAGGCCGGTGATGACACAGGCGAGCAGCAGGGGCACGGCGGCACAGAAGAGAAAGAGCGAGGCGTCGTCACCGCGCCTGGTAAGTCCGGTCCGTCCGACCTCCCAGAGCCCGATCATGAGCACAACGAACAGGACGGGGGTCACCACGCCTACCTGGGATGCTACAAATTCCCCCAGACTCTTCAGCGGCAGAACCGTATCTTTTCCCCCTCCAATCTGCTCCAGGAGGTGGCGAAACGAGACCAAGCCGTGCGTCGCATTCCAATATATGACAGGGCTAAAGAGGAGGAGCCCCACCCCAAGAGCGAGGTAGGGACCTGCCCGCCACATCCAGAACCGATGGTCTCGGGACAATGCAAGATAGAGGAAAGTCTGCGGTACTATGACGGCCATCGTATATTTACTGAGCAAACCAAGGCCGAGGCCGATCCCCGCGAGGAGCCACCACACGTTGCCGTTCGCCGTGAGGGCGCGGTGGATCAGCAACAGCGTGAGAGACCAGAAGAATACCAGCGGTGCATCGATCGTCATCAGGATCGAGCCCGCCTCGTACAGCGGTATGGCGGCAAGGAGCAGTACCGCTTCCAGCCCGGCAATAGTAGAGCGGCAGAGCCGAACTGCCAACAGGAACGTGAGCAAGGCGGTTCCAGTTGAAAGTAGGACCGCAGGGAGCCGGATAAAGAATTCTGTGTCGCCCCCTAACCGGGTGGATAGGGCGATGAGGTAGGCCACCATCGGCCCTTTGCTATAGTAGCTCCAGTCCAGTCGCTGCGACCAGACCCAATAGTGCGCCTCGTCCGGCGCCAGATTGAAGTGGCCCGAGTTGATGAACCAGAGGTGAAAGGTGGTGACGAGACCAAGAAAGAAGAGGAGCAACAGCGACGCCTGCCGGCAGCTCACCGGGTACGCCCAATGCATGAACGATTCCCTGGAGTAAGGGGTCTGTGGTAAGGGGAGCTCAGGAGCGGCGCTTTTGGAGCGTGCGATCTTTTTCCTCCACTTCGGAGGCCAGGGCCTCCTTAAATGATTGCAGCGTGCGCTGGAGGGCCTCATCCGACAGCGCCAGAATCCGCGCGGCCAGGATACCGGCGTTCCTTGCCCCCGCCTCGCCGATGGCCATGGTTGCAACCGGAACCCCCCCCGGCATCTGGACGACGGAGAGAAGCGCGTCCAGACCATTCAGCGAGCTCGAGGCCAGTGGAACCCCGATGACCGGAAGCGTGGTCTGGCCTGCAATGACGCCCGCGAGGTGAGCCGCGGCGCCGGCGCCGGCGATGATCACCTTGATCCCTCGCGCCTCGGCTTGCCGGATATAGCGTAGTGTGGCGTCAAGGGAACGATGGGCGGAGCTGATTTTGAGTTCGAACGGGATCCCGAACCGCTCCAGCGCCTTGGCGGTGAGTTCCATGACTGCCAGATCGGAGTCGCTGCCCATGACGATCCCAACTACGGGCTGCCTTACCATACTGTTCTGAGTGGTCAACTGTCGCTCCTTCCACGTATTCTTCTTCTATCCCGACTACGGGGTGCGTTGCCATACTGTTATGAGGTCTTGGCGAGGGCGCGAACGCCGATGTCGGTGCGGTAGTGCGCGCCCTCCCAATGGATCTTCTTCACCGCCCGGTAGGTGGCGGCGATCGCCCCCTGGATATCTCGCCCGAGGCCGGTGACACCCAGGACCCGCCCCCCGCCGGTGAGGATCTGACCTTTCGTGCGGCTTGTCCCGGCGTGGAAGATCATGATGCCAGGCTCGGCAGCCGCTTCCTCAAGCCCGGAGATCAGAGCGCCCTGGTCGTACGGGCCGGGATAACCTTTTGAGGCCATGACTACGCAGACGCTCGCGTCCGGTCTCCAGTCGATTGTCTGGTCTCGTAGCCGTACGTCTACGACCGCCTCCAGCAGTGGGACCAGGTCAGACTTCATCCGCAGGAGCAGCGGCTGGGTTTCGGGATCGCCGAATCTGGCGTTGAACTCGAGCACCTTGATCTCGCCCGCCTTGATCATCAGTCCGGCATAGAGGACGCCTTTGTATGGTCGCCCTTCGGCTGCCATGCCTCTGACGGTTGGGATCATGATGCGCTCCATAATCTGTTGGTGGATCGGCTCGGTGATGGCCCGCGCAGGGGAGTAGGCGCCCATGCCGCCGGTATTGGGGCCTTGGTCGTCATTGAACACGCGCTTATGATCCTGGGATGATGCCAGCGGTAAGACGACGTCTCCGTCCGCCAACGCATGGAAGGAGACCTCCTCTCCCTCCAGGTACTCCTCGATGATGATTCGCTCGCCGGCATCGCCGAAGAGACGATCTTCCATGATCTTCTTGACCGCATCCAGTGCCTCTGGCAGCTCGAAGCAGACGATGGCTCCCTTTCCCGCCGCCAGGCCATCGGCCTTCACGACTAAAGGGACACCGATCTCCTGGATGTATCGCTTGGCCTCCTCTGCCCGGTCGAACGACTGGAAGAAGCCGGTGGGGATACGGTACTTCTTCATGAAGCTTTTGGCGAAGACCTTACTCCCCTCAATGAGGGCAGCATCCTTCCTGGGTCCGAAGATGCGGAGTCCGCGGCGTTCGAATTCATCGACGATCCCAAGCGTAAGCGGACCTTCCGGTCCCACGACGGTCAGGTCTATCCGTTTCTGCTCGGCGAAATCTGCCAACAGGCGGATGTCGGAGGCGGTAATCTCCACGCACTCGGCGACCTCACTTATCCCGGCGCTTCCCGGCGCGACCCAGACCTTTGCTACCTTCGGACTCTGAGCGAGCTTCCACGCAAGGGCGTGTTCCCTGCCGCCTGAACCGATTACGAGAATCTGCATTGGGACTCGTCTACCTCATGCCTGGACCGGCCATCAATGCCGGAAGTGTCGAATGCCGGTGAAGACCATCGCGATGCCGGCCGCATCCGCCGCCTGGATCACTTCGGCATCACGGATCGAGCCGCCCGGCTGGATGATCGCGGTTACCCCCGCCTCAGCCGCGACATCAACCCCGTCCCGAAACGGAAAGAACGCATCTGACGCCAGGACCGTTCCACGGGTGGGGGAGATGGCTTTCATCACGGCCAGTCGGCAGGCATCGACCCGGCTCATCTGTCCGGCGCCGATCCCTACCGTGGCACAGTCGTTTGTCAGGACGATCGCGTTCGACTTCACGTGCTTTGCCACCTTCCAGGCGAACCGAACCGCTCGCATTTCAGCATCGGTAGGCTCGCGGCGGGTCACCACGCGGAGGGTGTCGGGGTCCAGATCGATCTGGTCACGTTGCTGTACCAACATCCCGCCGACGATCGGCCGCAGCTCTCGGGTCGCTCGATCAGGGGGCGTTGTTCCTGGCCACGGCTCGATCAGTAAGAGCCGAAGGGCCTTCTTCTCTTTCAGGATGGCGAGCGCCGCCTCATGGTATCCCGGCGCAACAACCGCCTCTACGAAGGTGGCAGCGAGCTCACGCGCGGTCTCGGCATCCACTAGGCGGTTGAGCCCGAGGACCCCGCCGTAGGCCGAGGTCGGATCTGCTGCCAGGGCACGCTGATACGCCTCACTCAGCCGGGAACCGACACCGACGCCACAGGGATTCATATGTTTCACGACGACAACGGCAGGTTCATCGAATTCGTTAGCAAGGGCAAAGGCTGCGTCAAGGTCCATGAGATTGTTGAATGAGAGTTCCTTCCCCTGAAGCTGCTTTGCTCCCGCCACAGAAGGTTCACTTGCGAGGGCATCGCAATACAGGGCAGCCTGCTGGTGTGGGTTTTCGCCGTAACGGAGTTGCTTCACCCTGACCAGGCGAAGATCGAGGAGATCGGGGAGCATGGGTGTATCCGCCTCACCGCATTGCCGCTGCAGATACGCGGCGATCAGCGCATCATAGCGAGCCACGTGCGCGAAGGCCTTTGTCGCCAAATGGAGCCGACGGGTCCGCGATAGGCGGCCCCGCTCTTGCTGCAGTTCTGCACTAACCGTAGCGTAATCGGCCGGATCAACGACGATCGCAACATCCTCGAAATTCTTTGCAGCAGCCCGGATGAGACTTGGTCCGCCGATATCGATCTGCTCGATGGCCTCCTCCAGCGTCACGCCGTTCTTTGAGGTAGTGGCCTCGAAGGGGTACAGGTTGATGACGACGAGGTCGATGGGTAGGAGGCCGAGTTCGCGCAGTTGTCGCTGGTGCTCGGGGTCGTCTCGCCTCGCCAGGATACCGGCATGAATCCTCGGGTGGAGCGTCTTAACTCGTCCGTCCAGCATTTCAGGGAAGCCTGTGATGTCGGCTACATCTACCACCGGGATGTTGGCTTCCCGCAGGGCGCGAGCCGTTCCGCCGGTAGAGATGATCTCGATGGACAGACTATGCAGAGCCGACGCCAGTTCAATCAGTCCAGCCTTATCGGAGACGCTGATCAGGGCTCGTCGAACGTGTACCGATCCCTTCTCGCTTACAAGCCCGGTTGACGTCATCATGAGTTCATCGCTCCCCAGGCCTGCTTGTCGCGTGCCTGCGAGGTATCGGTTCCATGGCAGAGTACCCGACGACCGCGAATCTCCAGTCGCCCTTCGGCGAAGAGTTGGATCGCTCGCGGATAGATCTGGTGTTCATAAGCGAGGATCCTGGCCGAGAGGGCCTCTTCGGTGTCATCGTCCAGCACCGGGACCACCGCCTGAAGGATGATGGGGCCGGTATCGACCCCCTCGTCCACGAAGTGGACGGTGCAGCCGGAGAGCTTGGCGCCGTGCTGCAGTGCCTGGCGGTGCGGATGCAGGCCAGGGAAGGCAGGGAGGAGCGCGGGATGAATATTCACGATCCTGTTTTTATAAGCCTCGACAAAGGGGGGACTCAGCAGGCGCATGTAGCCCGCCAGGCAGACCAACTCCACTTCGTGCTTCCGTAGCAGGTCGAGAACCGCCGCATCGAACTCTCCACTCGTACGGTGCAGCGATGGGTCGATGAAGGCTGCTTCGATTCCATGTCGGCGACTACGTTCGAGGGCGTAGGCCTCTGCCACGTTGCTAATGACAAGGGTAATCACCGCATCGATCTGACCACCCTCACAGGCATCGATGATCGCTTGTAGGTTACTTCCTCGACCGGATGCCAGTACGCCAAGCCTGAGCCGTCTCTGCATGCCCTCTCGACCCCTCATTCACCCGGAATTCTTCCCACGGTAGCTACTCAGGCGTTTAGGCTGTAGGCTGAAGGCTGTTAGTCGTTGCGCACGGACCGAATCAAGGCGCCCAGAACCTTTTCGGTCTCCATCATTGTCGCGTCGCATTCGGCAAAAGCCTAACTCATCCGTGCGCGTTCCTACAGTCTAAAAGACTACAGTCCATCTACCTGAGTAGCTACTTCCCACATATCATGTCTAGCTGCGTTCGGACTCCGGTTGCCGGTGTGCATACTCAGCGTTTACTGGGCAGTTCTGCCTTGGAAGGACACATCAGCGGACTCTGCACACGTTACGGAGGCATGTTCATAGCGATGCCAGACCCACCAACACATAGCGATCGACAGGTCGAAATAAAGGTAGCAGAAGGAGATAGAGTTGGGCAAGAGAATTATAGCGACTTATAGCGACTGGCCAACAGTGAGTAGCTGTCTAATTTTCCTTGGTTACAAAAAATTCTTGACATGGTTCTTCGCTGAAGCTATAACCATTAAGTAACTCAATCGACTTACTTGGTATTTGCTAGGTGATACGAAATGAAGGTGTCTACGAAGGGCGACTACGCAACGCGAGCCATGCAAGATCTGGCCCTCCATTATGAGAAAGGGCCGATTCAGATAGAGGATATCGCCCGACGACAACATCTGCCAGCCCGTTACCTGGAGCAGATCCTGTTGAGCCTCAAGCGAGCCGGCTTTCTCGAAAGCAAGCGGGGAGTCAGTGGGGGCTACTACCTGGCAAAGCACCCTAGAGAGATTACGGTCGGGGCCATCATCAGGGCCATGGAGGGCCCGATCATCCCTATCTTCTGCGTTGGGAGTGGGCCGCGAGAGATCTGCATTGAGGAGTCTCACTGCGGCCTCCGAGATATCTGGGCTGACGTGCGTGATGCCGTAGTAAAGATTGTGGATCATGCTACGCTTGAGGATCTCAGCCGACAGATCCGTGCGAGACAGGAGCGGGAGGGGGTAAGCTACCAGATCTAACCCGTCTGGGCTGCTTGGAGGTTGAATACGTAGATGCCACGGTTAGCTCGAAACGTCCTGGAGTTGATAGGCGATACCCCGCTAGTCCAGTTACAGCGAATACCGCGTCATGGATCGGCCCGGATCCTTGGAAAGCTGGAGTCACTCAATCCGGGCGGAAGCGTGAAGGATCGGATTGCCTTGGCGATGATCGAGGCGGCCGAGCGGAGCGGGCGTCTGAAGCCGGGCGACACGATTGTCGAACCGACCTCCGGCAATACCGGGATCGGGCTTGCGATAGTGGCGGCGGTCAAGGGGTACCGCCTGATCCTGACGATGCCGGAGGATATGAGTACGGAGCGGCGGAGGTTGGTCAGTCGGTACGGGGCCGAGGTGATACTCACCCCTGCCATCGAGGGGATGAGCGGCGCAGTCTATGCGGCAGAATCTCTCGTGGCGCAAAATCCTGGTTACTTCATGCCGCAACAGTTTGTGAATCCGGCCAACCCGGAGGTTCACCGCCTTACCACCGCGCAAGAAATTCTCAAGGCAACGGATGGGCAAATTGACGCTTTCGTAGCGGGCGTCGGGACCGGTGGGACGATTACCGGGGTGGGTGAGGTGCTGAAAAGGGAAGTCCCTGGCGTTCAGGTGATCGCAGTGGAACCGGCCAGATCCCCCGTGTTACAGGGAGGCAGGGCTAGACCGCATGGTATCCAGGGAATTGGCGCGAGCTTTGTCCCCGGCGTGCTGAACAGGCAAGTGATTGATGAGATTATCGCTGTTGAGGACGAGGATGCCTATCGGATGGCCTCTCGCCTGGCCAGAGAGGAGGGCCTCCTGGTGGGGATCTCAGCCGGGGCCAATGTTTTTGCATCGATAGTAGTCGCCGAACGGCTACAAGCTGGAAAGGTTGTGGTAACAATCCTACCCGACACAGGAGAGCGGTACCTGTCGGTCTCATTCTGATCAATAAGGGAGCGAACGCATGGATGGCTATCGTGGTGAGAATACCTCTCAGGGGATGACATCACCGGAAGGTGACCGTAGGGTGGCGATCCGTGTCTGCATCCCGACTCCGTATCGAAGACTGACGCAGAATCAGCCCATCGTCGAGGGGCGCGGAGACGATCTGGTAGAACTTCTAGAGGATCTGGAAAGGCGTTTTCCAGGTATTCGCGAACATGTCTTCGATGGAGTTGGAGAGGTCCACCGTCATATCAATGTCTATGTGAATAACGTGGCGGTGGAGGAACTTGGAGGGAGGCGAACCGCGCTCAAGAACGGGGACGAGGTAATCTTGATCCCGGCTATGGCTGGGGGGAGCGTTCC
>JANGEZ010000210.1:0-1745 GCA_031838355.1 Candidatus Methylomirabilis sp. bin48
CGATCGTTCTCCGCTTTCGTGCCCACAGTGACTCGCAGGCAGTTTTGCAGACCTGGTACTGACCCTAAATTTCGCACCAGGACGCCCTGCCCCAACACCGCTTCGAACACATCCTTCCCCGGAAGTATCGTCCGGAAGAGAATGAAGTTTGCCGCTGACGGGAAGGCCTCAACACCGGGGAGCGCAACCAAGTGGTTCATCACCCTCGCCCGCTCCCGGACCACCTCACGAACGCCCGCATCGATCCACTCCTGGTGGTTGAGCAACACGGCGGCGGCCGCCTGGGAGAAGGCGTTGAGGTTAAACGGAAGGCGGACCTTCTCCAGCTCGGCTGTGAGCGCAGGATGGGCAACAAGGTAGCCGATGCGCAGACCGGCCAGCCCGATTTTGGAAAGGGAGCTGAGGATCACCAGCCGTTCCTGATCGACCAGGTGCGGCAACATAGTCCGCCCGGCGTACGGTCCATAGGCTTCGTCCACAACGACCAATCCGGGAGCAACGGCCAAAATCTTGCAGATCTCCGCCTCAGAGAGGACGCCGCCTGTTGGATTGTTTGGTGTAGCCAGAAAGATGACCTTGGGGTTATGTCGCTCGATGGTCTCGATCAGCCTGGGCAGGTCAAGCTCGAAACGAGATCCGAGGGGTACTCCTTCAAAGCGCAGCCCCTGAGCCCTCGCGATCAGCTCATACATCGAAAAGGTTGGAACTGGAGCGAGAATCGTGGTCCCAGGTCCTGAAGTCGCCAGTAATAATAGTTGAATCAGCTCATCAGACCCATTGCCCAGGACAAGTGCCCCCGGCGCCACCTGGAGCTGTGCGGCCAGAACCGATCGGAGCCGATCCTCCTTCGGATCGGGGTAGCGGTGTACTGCCACCTGATCCAACGCGTGGCGGAGCTCCCGGCGAAGCTCCTCCGGAAGAGGGAACGGGCTTTCGTTGGCATCGAGCTTGATAAGATCGGGTCGTGGTTCCTCAGCCCGATACGCCGTGAGGCTCAGGACCTCGGGTTTTACCAGATCGAGAAGGCGTGGCGTCTTCATGCGAGCCTCCTGATAGAGGCTGCCCTCGCGTGGGCCTCAAGCCCCTCCAAGCGGGCCAGCTCGACCAATGTTGGCTCCAGTGCCTCCAGCTTCTGCCGGCTGAAGGCGATCAGCGAGGTCCGGCGCTGAAAATCGTCTACGGAAAGGGGGGAGGCGAAGCGCGCCGTCCCCCCGGTCGGCAGGACATGATTCGGCCCGGCCAGGTAATCGCCCACCACCTCCGGACTTGCGCCCCCCATGAAGATGGCGCCCGCGTGCCTGATCTGAGGCAATAGTCCCCAGGGGTCCTTCACCAGCAGTTCCAGGTGTTCCGGCGCGACCTCGTTGGCGAGGGTGGCGGCCTCGTCCAGCCCCTTCACGACGACTGCTGCGCCGAACTGTTCGAGAGAGGTCTCTGCAATCTGCCGCCTTGGCAACAGCGCCACCTGGCGTTTTACCTCGTCTACCACCTCTTCGGCAAGCCGCTGGGAAGGTGTGAGCAGCATGGCGCTGGAGAGCGGATCGTGCTCAGCCTGGGAGAGGAGGTCGGCGGCAACCCAAGCGGCCCTGGCCTCCTCATCGGCGATGATCAACAACTCCGTCGGGCCGGCGATCATATCGATCCCCACCTGCCCGAAGACCAGACGCTTGGCGGCCGCGACATAGACATTACCGGGGCCGACGATCTTATCCACCTTCGGGATCGATGCGGTCCCGTAGGCCATA
>JANGEZ010000211.1:0-15290 GCA_031838355.1 Candidatus Methylomirabilis sp. bin48
ATGGTCATGCCGGGGGATAACGTGAGCCTCACGGTCGAACTGATCCAGCCGATCGCCATGGAGAAGGAGCTGCGTTTCGCCATCCGCGAGGGGGGCCGCACTGTTGGGGCCGGCGTGGTGAGCGAGGTCGTGGAGTAGGGGTGCTGATTTGGAGCGGGGTTTGCTTATTACAGGTGGCGAGAGCCTTCCCTCAAAGAGCAGGGAGCGTACGGAGCATCGATGCGTGAGATAATTACATTAGCCTGCGGTGAATGTAAGAGGCGAAATTACACAACGACGAAGAGCAAACAGAATACGCCCGATAGGCTCGAACTGAGTAAGTACTGTCGTTGGTGCCGCAAGCACATCGCCCACAAGGAAGCGAAGTAAAAATGTTCCAAATTCCAGGCTCCAGGTTAATTGCTGAGACGCCGGGGTATGGAATCTGGAACTTCTGAGAGGCCAGTAGCTCTAACGGCAGAGCACCGGACTCCAAATCCGGGTGTTGGGGGTTCAAATCCCTCCTGGCCTGCCACATGATAGCGTGAGGACCTTTCGCAGTTCTAGCGGGGGAATTTTTGGCAGCGGGTCGGTGGTATCAGATTCACCCTCCGAAGACCGCGGATCTGCGTGTAAGGTTTTTGGAATTGGAGTGGGATTTCCGCTGAAGTCGGAGAGCTGGAGGAGCAGAAAAACAACGATGAGGGAACGATGGCAGCAGTTGGTTCAATTCTTACAAGAGGTCAGGACTGAGCTGAAAAAGGTCCATTGGCCCACAAGGAAAGAGGTTGTGGGCTCTACTGTTGTTGTCATCGTGTCGGTTGTTATTGTCTCGTTCTTTCTTGGGGGTATAGACGTCATATTGCAGAGGCTGCTCACTTTGGTGATCAGGTAGCGAGGAGTAGCCGATGCCAGCAGGTCAGACTATGCCGCAAAGTTGGTATGTAATCCATACGTATTCGGGTTTTGAGAATAAGGTGAAGGGGAGCATTGAGCAGCGGGCTGCCGCCTTGGGGCTGGCTGACAAGATCTCCCAGGTCGTAATTCCCACTGAAGATGTCGTCGAGCTCAAGAAGGGAAAACGAACGGTCTCCTCGCGGAAATTCCTTCCAGGGTACGTCTTGATCAAGGCAGAAATGTCGGAGGATATTTGGTATCTCGTCAAGAATACCCCGAAAGTGACTGGCTTTGTTGGCCCAGCTACGCAACCAACTCCAGTTCCAGAGGAACAGGTGCAAGCCATCCTGCAGCAGGTAGAGGAGGGGGCCGAGCGACCAAAACATAGGGTCATGTTCCTTCGTGGAGAAAGTGTTCGGGTTATCGATGGTCCGTTCGCTAACTTCACTGGCCTCGTTGATGAGGTGAAGCCCGAAAAGGGGCGGCTAAAGGTGATGGTCAGCATCTTCGGAAGGCCGACCCCGGTGGACCTTGAGTTCCTGCAGGTTGAAAAGGTCTGAAAGAACAGCTCACAGTTAATGGCTAACAGCTTCTGCATTTGAGGTCCTTATGGCGAAAAAAGTTACAGCGATCGTAAAGCTTCAGGTCCCTGCCGGGAAGGCCAACCCAGCGCCGCCGGTCGGTCCTGCACTCGGACAGCATGGCGTCAACATCATGGAGTTCTGCAAGGCCTTTAATGCACAGACAGCATCGGAAGAGGGCTTGGTGATTCCCGTTGTCATCACCATCTATGCAGACCGGTCCTTCAGTTTCATCACCAAGACTCCCCCTGCGGCAATCCTTTTAAAGCAGGCCGTTGGGATCGCGAAGGCCTCGAAGGAACCGAACCGTACGAAGGTAGGAAAGGTGACCAGGAAGCAGGTGGAGGAGATTGCGCGAACGAAGATGCCGGACTTGAATGCGCTATCACTTGAGTCGGCTGTCAGGATTATCGAGGGAACGGCGAGAACCATGGGGATCGAGGTGGTCTGAGAACAGGGTCTAGGGTCTAGGGAGAAAGCGATCCGCTCCTTCTCCTCTATACCCTGTGCCCTCCACCCTATACCCTTTCTTTCAGGGGTGAGATATGGCGAAAGCTGGAAAACGGTACGGGACGGCCGCTGAAGCAGTGACACAGGTGGGCTCGTGCGACTTAGCTAGGGCGATAGAGACAGTAAAGTCGAATGCCGGCGCGAAGTTTGATGAGACTATGGAAATTGCTGTTCGCCTGGGGGTCGATCCGAAGCATGCTGATCAGATGGTGAGGGGCACAGTCGTATTGCCCCATGGAACAGGGAAGAGTGTTCGAGTACTTGTCTTCATGAAGGGCGAACAAGAGAAAGATGCTCGTGAGGCTGGTGCCGATTATGTTGGCTGCGAAGACCTGATAGAGAAGATTCAACAGGGATGGCTTGAGTTCGATCGGGCAATTGCTACCCCGAACGTCATGGGTCTAGTGGGACGTCTCGGAAAGGTTCTCGGACCTCGGGGATTGATGCCTAACCCTAAGACCGGCACCGTCACCTTCGATGTTGGAAAAGCGGTCAGGGAGTTTAAGGGTGGAAAGATTGAGTATCGCACGGAGAAGGCAGGGATCGTGCATGCGCCTTTCGGTAAGGCCTCTTTTACGGCGGACCAGCTCCGTGAGAATGCCGTGGCATTGCTGGAGGCGTTGCTCCGAGCCAAGCCGGCCTCCAGTAAGGGTCGATACCTCAATGGGGTCACCATATCGTCGACAATGGGACCGGGTATAAAGGTGGAGCTTGATACCTTAGTGGGGTTGGCAAAGAGCTAGGGAAGCCACCTTGCCTTGCAGGGAGGGGACAGTGAATCAGGCGGAAAAGGCAGCAGTAGTTGATGAACTCAAGACCGGGCTAGCAGGGGCGACGGTCGCCATGTTGGCAGATCCTCGGGGGCTCAGTGTAAGCGATTTGACTGAACTGAGAACACTACTCCGGCAGCAGGGGGTGGCTCTCCGGGTCGTGAAGAATACCCTCGCCAGATTGGCCGTCACGGGGACGGAACTCCAGGAACTTAAGCCTCACCTCGTCGGCCCGACAGCGATTGTCTACGGGAAAGGTGATCCTACCGCGTCGGCTAAGCTCTTAGCCTCTTTCATCAAGACGAAATCGGCCTTTCAAATCAAAGCCGGTTTCGCGGAGGGAAAGGTGCTGGTCAGCCACGAGGTAATGGCGCTCGCCGATCTCCCTCCACGTGAGGTGCTTGCGGCCAGGCTCGCTGGTATTCTGCAATCCCCCCTTCGCGGCCTCGTGGCAGTGCTTTCTGGGCCGCTTCGTTCGCTCCTGATGGTCCTGGAGGCGGTGAGACAACAGAAAGAGTAAAGAACCGGCCCTGGCCCTCAAGCGGCTTGGGCATCGTCGACACATGTGGTACTACGTAGTCAAGGAGAGGAGTGACGATGGCAAAGGTCACAGCAGATGACGTATTAGACTCGATTGAGCAGTGGAGTGTCTTGGACCTGAACAAGCTGGTGAAGGGGATTGAGGAAAAGTTTGGCGTTTCTGCTACGGCGATGATGCCTGCGATGGCGGTTGGCCAAGGAGGGGCTTCCGTTGCTGCAGCGGCACCAACTGAGGAAAAGACGGAATTCTCGGTTATCCTTGCTTCTGTGGGGGAAAAGAAGATCCAGGTGATTAAGGAGGTGAGAGCAATCACCGGCCTTGGTCTGAAAGAGGCAAAGGATCTGGTTGAGGGCGCTCCTAAGCCGGTGAAGGAAGGGCTGTCTAAGGCTGATGCTGAAGCGATAAAAACGAAGCTCGAGGCGACCGGCGCGACTGCAGAACTTAAGTAAAGCAGGAAGAAAAGGAGTCAAGGACGTATGGCCCTCGTAAAGAAGAGCGTGGCAGCCGAGCGCTGGGATTTCAGCAAAATCAAAGAGGTGATCTCTATCCCTAATCTGATTGAGATCCAGCGGCGGTCCTTCGATCAGTTCCTGCAAATGAAGGTTCCTCCGCATGCGCGAGAGGAGATCGGTCTTCAAGGGGCCTTTGCCAGCATCTTCCCGATTTTCAATTACGACAGTTCGGCGTCCCTGGGCTTTGTCAAGTACGAGTTCGGAGTGCCCAAGTATGGCGCAGAGGAATCCCTGGAGAAGGGGATGACTTACTCCGTTCCGCTCAAGGTGACCCTTCGCCTGATGGTCTGGGATAAGCCGGTAAGCTCCGAGGCCAGCAGCATCAGGGACATTAAGGAGCAAGAGGTCTACTTGGGAGAGATGCCCTTGATGACGCCGCAGGGTACCTTCATTATCAATGGGACGGAGCGGGTGGTGGTCAGCCAACTCCACCGCTCACCGGGGGTCTTCTTCGACCATGACAACGGTAAGACTCACCCGAGCGGCAAGATCCTCTACTCCGCTCGTCTCATCCCATACCGAGGCTCTTGGCTGGAATTCGAGTTTGATGCGAGCGATGTACTCCATGTCCGGGTGGACCGAAGGCGGAAGTTTCTAGCCTCGATCCTGCTGCGGGCGATCGGCTACGGGAGTAATGAGGAGATCCTGAACCTCTTCTATGAGCGGGATGTATTGCGCATAGAGAAGGGGAAGGATTTCCTGCTTCATGTGGGTTCACCTGGCGCGACCAGCTTTCGGGTGAGCAGGGATATTCCCGATCCTCACACGAAGCAACTGATTCTTGGGGCGACCAAGCGAATCACGAAGGTGGCCCAGAAGCGACTGCAGGCTTTGAAGATCACGGAAATACCCCTGTATAAAGAAGATCTCATCGGCCGAATTGCAGCCGCTGATATTGTGGACACCAAGAGCGGCGAGGTCATCCTTGAATGTGCGCAGGAGATCACGGAAGAAGTGCTGGAGCAGGTCCTCAAAAGCGAACTGAGCAGCTTCGCCGTGCTTGCCAGCCGAGTTGGTCAGGATATGTTCGAGATTCGGGAGAACATTATCCGCGACTCGACTCGCTCTGAAAAGGAGGGCCTGACCGAGATTTATCGAAGAATGCGACCGGGAGATCCGCCTAACGAGGAAGCGACCAAGGCGTTCCTCGAAACCATCTTCTTTAATCCAAAGCGCTACGATCTTTCCAAGGTCGGGCGCCTGAAGATCAATCGCAAGCTTGGCCTCGAGGTGCCGCTTGAGGTTCATACCCTCATGTGCCGCCGGTATCGGCCTGCCGGTATGGAGGGGCGGATAGGCCAGGTAGACGATATCGTAGAGGCCATCCGATACCTCCTCAGACTGAAGCACGGAGAGGCCGGGACCTCCGTAGATGACATCGACCATCTGGGCAATCGCCGGATTCGGTCGGCTGGGGAGCTCTTGGAAGAACAGTTCCGGGTCGGATTGGCTCGAATGGAGCGGGCAGTCCGAGAGCGAATGAGCACACAGGAGCTGGAGACCATGATGCCACACGACTTGGTAAACGCCAAGCCGGTTACGGCGGCGCTGAAGGAGTTCTTCGGCAGCTCCCAGCTCTCTCAGTTCATGGACCAGACCAACCCGCTGGCTGAGCTGACCCATAAGCGGCGGTTGTCAGCCTTGGGCCCTGGAGGGCTGTCGCGGGAGCGGGCAGGGTTCGAGGTCCGGGACGTACACCCGACACACTACGGTCGGATGTGTCCCATCGAAACGCCGGAAGGCCCCAACGTTGGTCTTATCGCCAGTCTCTCTATCTATGCCCGCGTCAACGATTTTGGCTTCATCGAGACGCCTTATCGTAAGGTCCGGGGTATGGTCGTAACCGACGAGATCGAGTACCTGACGGCCGATGAAGAGGAGAAGCACACTATTGCACAGGCCAACGCGGAGGTAGACGGACGGGGACGTTTCACGTCAGATCGGGTCTCGGCACGATTCGACGGTAACTTTGTCACGGTTCCCCCAGCCAATGTCAACTACATGGATGTCGCCCCGAGGCAACTTGTTGGAGTGTCTACTTCGCTTGTCCCATTCCTTGAACACGATGACGCCAATCGTGCCCTGATGGGCGCTAACATGCAACGCCAGGCTGTCCCCCTCCTGCGACCGGAGGCTCCAGTGGTCGGAACCGGGATGGAATATCCTGCAGCGAGGGACTCTGGGGCGGTCGTGGTGGCCCAGCGTGGAGGGATCGTCGAATCGGTGACCGCTGACCGGATCATCATCCGCTCCTCGGACGGCAAAGGTGAAGACGGCGGGGCCGATTCAGGAGTAGATATCTACTCTCTGGTGAAGTTTCGCCGTAGCAACCAGAATACCTGCATCACGCAGAAGCCGATTGTGAGCAAGGGAGAGCGGATCGCCAAGGGCCAGGTGATCGCAGATGGTCCGGCGACCCAGAACGGCGAGCTAGCGCTCGGGCAGAATGTCCTGACGGCATTTATGGTATGGGGTGGGTATAACTTTGAGGATGCAATCCTGATCAGTGAGCGGCTGATCAAAGAAGATCGCTATACCTCTATCCACATTGAGGAGTTCGAGATCGAAGCTCGCGAGACCAAGCTGGGGAAGGAGGAGATCACGCGAGACACCCCGAACGTGGGTGAGGATGCGCTCAAAGATCTCGACGAGAGCGGGATCGTTCGGATCGGAGCTGAGGTGAAGCCCGGGGATATTCTGGTGGGGAAGGTTACCCCCAAAGGTGAAACCGTGCTTACTCCAGAAGAGCGATTGTTGCGAGCTATATTTGGCGAGAAGGCCGAGGATGTCCGGGACGCCTCGCTCTATGTCCCGCCTGGGATTTTCGGCACCGTCGTCGATGTGAAGGTCTTCTCCCGAAAGGGGATCGAGAAAGACGAGCGGGCCAAGTCGATCGAGGACGAAGAGGTCAGCCGACTCCGCAAGGACTTCGAAGATGAGATCAGCATCATCGCTGCAGATCGGGATAGGAAGCTGCGCTCCCTTCTCGATGGTCTAAGTGTCAGTAGGGAGGTCCGGAGCAGGCTCACGCGTAAGGTTATAGTTCCTAAGGGCAAGAAGCTGACTGGCGAGACCCTGGAAACGCTGCCCCATGAGGATCTGGTGGATCTCGCAGAGCGATTGGACGAAGAGTTGGGTCGGAAGGCGAGCAGGATCGGTGACGCGGCCGATAACCAGGTCCACGTCTTGCAGACGCTCTTGGAAGAACGAATCAGCAGAGCGACCCGAGGTGATGAACTCGCCCCTGGGGTCTTCAAGATGGTCAAGGTCTACGTAGCCATGAAACGAAAGCTCTCTGTCGGCGATAAGATGGCTGGTCGACATGGGAACAAGGGCGTTATCGCGAAGATCCTGCCCGAGGAGGATATGCCTTATCTACCCGACGGGACGCCTGTCGAGGTGGTCCTGAATCCTCTGGGTGTGCCTTCCAGGATGAACGTGGGCCAGGTCCTAGAGACCCACCTGGGCTGGGCGGCCAAGGCCTTGGGGCTGCGGGTCGCCTCACCGGTCTTTGATGGAGCTACAGAGAAGGAGATCAAGACCTGGCTCAAGCGAGCCAATCTCCCCGTCACGGGGAAGACCGTCCTATACGACGGACGAACCGGGAAGCCGTTCCACCAGGAGGTGACGGTTGGCTATATCTACCTCATGAAGTTGGCTCATCTTGTGGATGACAAAATTCACGCTCGATCCATTGGTCCCTACTCGTTGATCACTCAGCAGCCCCTAGGGGGCAAGGCCCAATTCGGCGGACAGCGATTCGGAGAGATGGAGGTGTGGGCCCTGGAGGCGTACGGGGCCGCCCACATCCTACAAGAGATCCTGACCGTGAAGTCAGACGATGTGGTGGGGCGAACTAAGATGTACGAGTCGATTGTAAGGGGCGACTGTACCCTCGATCCTGGACTCCCGGAATCCTTCAACGTCCTGGTCAAGGAGCTACAAAGCCTTGCGCTGGATGTCGAGCTGAAAAAGGAGTAGCCCTGCGGAGTGCGGAGTGCAGAATTCCGCAATCGGTAGGGTATGCGGAGGTGGTAGTATTGGATAAGTTTTTCGGGTTCTACGACGAAAAGACCATCGATCCCACCAGCTTCAAAGCCATCCGGATCGGGCTTGCTTCGCCAGAGAAGATTCGGTCGTGGTCCTTCGGAGAGGTGAAGAAACCGGAGACCATTAACTACCGGACGTTCAAGCCGGAGCGAGATGGGCTCTTCTGTTCTAAGATCTTCGGTCCGACAAAAGATTGGGAGTGCAACTGCGGTAAGTATAAGGGCATCAAGCATAAGGGGGTTGTCTGCGACAAGTGCGGCGTCGAGGTGATCAGGAGCAAAGCGCGACGACAGCGGCTGGGCCACATTGAGCTGGTCTCCCCGGTGGTCCACGTCTGGTTCTACAAAGGCGTACCCAGCCGGATCGGCTATCTCCTTGATATATCCCTCCGAGATCTGGAGAGGGTCCTCTATTTCGAAGCGTATGTGGTGCTGAACCCGGGTAAGACTCCTCTCTCAGTGAAACAGCTCTTGACCGAGGAGCAGCATCGCCTGGCCTACGAAGAGTACGGGGACGGCTTTAAGGCGGGGATGGGCGCAGGGGCAATTCGGGATCTGTTGAAGCGGCTGAATCTTCGCGAGCTGGCGGAAGAGCTCCACGCGCAGATGCCCCAAGAGACCTCTCAACAGGGTCGTAAGAAGATCACCAAGCGGCTGCGAATCGTGGAGGCCTTCATCAACTCCAGCAATCGGCCGGAATGGATGATTCTGGATGCGATTCCAGTTCTGCCACCCGAGCTTCGGCCGCTGGTCCCTCTTGACGGGGGGCGTTTTGCCACATCGGACCTGAACGATCTCTATCGACGGGTAATCAATCGCAACAACCGGCTCAGGCGTCTCATTGAACTCCGGGCGCCTGATATCATCGTCCGTAACGAGAAGCGGATGCTGCAAGAAGCGGTTGACGCCCTGTTCGATAATGGCCGTCGTGGCCGCGCGCTGAAGGGACAGAATAACCGTCCCCTCAAGTCCCTTTCTGAAATGCTGAAGGGAAAGCAGGGGCGCTTCCGCCAGAACCTGCTCGGGAAAAGGGTGGACTATTCCGGGCGATCGGTGATCGTGGTGGGGCCCGAATTGAAGCTGCACCAGTGTGGTCTGCCAAAGAAGATGGCTCTCGAGCTATTCAAACCCTTCATCTTCAGGAAGCTCCTCAAAGACGGCGTCGTCACCACCATCAAGAGTGCCAAGAAACTGGTAGAAAAGGGTAAGCCTGAGGTGTGGGATGCCCTGGAGGAGGTGATTCACGAGCACCCGGTCCTCCTGAACCGTGCCCCGACGCTGCATCGGCTGGGTGTGCAGGCCTTTGAACCCGTACTGGTGGAAGGCGAAGCGATCAAGATCCATCCCCTGGTCTGCGCGGCGTTCAATGCTGACTTTGACGGTGACCAGATGGCCGTCCATGTGCCTCTGTCTCCGGAGGCCCAGATCGAGGCCTCGGTTCTGATGCTGGCTTCCCATAATATCCTTTCTCCGGCAAATGGTTTACCCGTCGTTACCCCCAGCCAGGATATTGTACTGGGTTGCTACTATCTGACCCGGAGTAGAGCTGGCGAGAAGGGCGAGGGCTATGTATTCTCCGATATGGACGAGGTTCGGGCGGCCTATGACGCCGAGGAAGTAGCTCTGCTGGCCCGGATCAAGGTCCGCTTCGAAGGCGAAATGATCGAGACCACCGTCGGGCGCTGCATCTTCAATGAGCAGTTGCCAGAGACGCTCCGGTTCGTCAACCAAGAAATGAATAGACGGGAGCTGACCCGTCTCGTCGCGCAGTGCTGCTATCTCTTGGGGAATACGGTAACGGTAAAGCTCCTGGACAACCTGAAGGACCTCGGGTTCAGGTACGCCACGCTCGCCGGCATCTCGATTGGCATCGACGACATGCACATCCCGTCCACCAAAGGTAAGGTGATCGACGATGCCAACAAGGAGGTCGTCAAGGTCGAGCGTGAATATCAGGATGGCCTGATCACCAAGGGCGAGCGTTACAACAAGATTATCGACATCTGGACCCACGTAACCGAACGTGTGTCGGACGAGATGTTCCGAGAGATCGAGGCTGAGGAGAAGGGGGAATTTAACCCGATCTTCATGATGGCTGACTCTGGTGCGAGAGGCAGCCGGCAGCAGATCAGGCAGTTGGCAGGCATGCGCGGCTTGATGGCCAAACCCTCCGGGGAGATCATCGAGACCCCCATTACCGCGAACTTCCGGGAGGGGCTCACTGTCCTTCAGTACTTTATCTCAACTCACGGGGCGCGAAAGGGGCTGGCAGACACGGCCTTAAAGACGGCCGATTCCGGCTATCTCACGCGCCGTCTGGTGGACGTGGCGCAGGATGTTATTGTGGCCGAGGTGGATTGCGGTACGCCCAACGGGATATGGGTTACCCCCCTCATCGAAGGGGGCGAGGTTATCCAGCCCCTCCGTGACCGAATCCTCGGTCGGGTAGCCCTGGATGAAATCCTTGATCCTTTTACTGGAGAAGTGTTGGTGGGGGCCAATCAGGAGATCGTGGAGGTACTGGCCAGCACGATCGAAAATGCCGGCCTCGACAGGGTCAAAATCCGCTCTGTCCTTACCTGTGAGGCGCGACGAGGCATCTGTATCAGGTGCTACGGCCGCAACCTTGCTACCGGCAGGCTGGTGGAATTGGGAGAGGCGTGCGGTGTCCTGGCGGCGCAGTCAATCGGTGAGCCCGGGACCCAGCTGACCATGCGGACTTTCCATATAGGGGGTACTGCGAGCCGTTCTGTCGAGCAGAGTACTCTCGAATGTAGGGGAGCGGGAATCGTCAGGTTCGCGGGCCTGCGTACGGTTAAGGCCCCCCAGGGGGACTACGTGGTGATGAATCGGAATGGCGCAATCAGCATCATCGACGAGAAGGGCCGTAAGAAAGAAAACTACCCAGCGGTCTACGGCGCTCACCTGAAGGTGGCGGATGGCGCGACGGTGAAGGCGGGGCAGGTGTTGATGGAGTGGGATCCCTTTACGAATGCGATCTTGACAGAGCACGGCGGAAAGGTACACTTTCGGGATGTCCTCGAGGGAGTGACCATCCGGGAGGAAGTGGATGAGGTCACAGGCCTATCTCAGCGAGTCGTAGTGGAGCACGGACGGGAGGACTTGCAACCTCGGGTCTCAATTAAGGACGAGCACGGGGCGACCGTCTTCCGTTGCATGCTGCCTGTCAGTGCTCACCTCATGGTGAGCGAGGGGCAGATGGTGTCGGCTGGAGACAGCGTTTCGAAGATTCCGCGTGAGACGATGAAAACCAAGGACATCACGGGTGGTCTCCCCCGGGTGGCTGAGCTATTCGAGGCACGTAGGCCAAAAGATGCTGCTGTCATCTCCGAGATCGATGGTCGTGTAGAATTGGGAGGGATCGTTAAGGGCATGCGTAAGCTTTCCGTCAGGGACGAGCACGGCGAGCTCAGAGAATACTTGATTCCTCGACGCAGACATATCAATGTGTTGGAGGGGGATGAGGTTAAGGCCGGCGAACCCTTTATGGACGGCCCCATAAACCCGCATGACATCCTGGACGTATTGGGCGAACAGGAACTGCAGAAGTATCTGGTAAATGAAATACAAGAAGTCTACCGGCTCCAGGGGGTACAGATCAACGACAAGCATATTGAAGTGATCGTCAGGCAGATGCTCAAGCGGGTACTGGTCGAGGCGTCTGGCGATGCTAACTTCTTGATCGGCGAGCATGTCGATAAGGCTGTCTTCCTCGAAGAGAACCAGCGGGCAATGGCCTCAGGCGGGGCCGCGGCTACCGCTAAGCCTCTTCTCTTGGGGATAACGAAGGCGTCACTCTCCACTGACAGCTTCATCTCTGCCGCTTCGTTTCAGGAAACCACTAAGGTCTTGACAGAGGCAGCCATCAACGGGGCGAGGGATGAATTACGTGGCCTGAAAGAGAACGTTATCATGGGGCGACTGATTCCGGCTGGCACAGGGATGAGGTGGTATAGAGAGACGACGATTTCCACGCCTGAGGTGGCGCTGTCGAAGGCGGCCTTAACGGGTGCGATCGTGGCCGTTGATCGGGGGCCGGACGAGCTGGATGCGTCTTCTGATAATTAAATAAGTGATTAAAGGGCTTGACAATAGACATAGAGTCTGTATAATAGCAAGATTGCCTTAGAGAGGGAGGAATCGGTGCCCACCATTCACCAGTTGGTTCGTAAGGGTCGATCCGCGGCCGTCAAGAAGGCCAAGACGCCGGCGCTACAGGGATGTCCGCAGCGACGTGGGGTCTGCATTCGTGTCTATACGACTACCCCAAAGAAGCCGAATTCGGCCCTTCGAAAGGTGACCAGGGTTCGCCTCAGTAATGGAATTGAGGTGACGACGTATATTCCAGGAGTCGGCCACAATCTGCAGGAGCACTCCATTATTCTGATCAGGGGAGGTCGCGTCAAGGACCTGCCAGGCGTCCGCTATCATGTGATTCGCGGCGCTCTCGATACGGCAGGTGTCCAGGATCGCAAACAGGGCCGATCCCTCTACGGCGCCAAGAGACCAAAGATCAGTTAACGCCCTTCGGCACTGAAGAGAGATCGGTTCTTCACGGACCTTGCCTGAAGCGCCGATTTTGATTTTCTGGTTACGTGTGAGACATACTATTTCGGAGAGTGCGCAATGCCCAGACGAAAAGTAATTGAGAAACGAGAGACCCTCGCTGATCCTATTTATAGCAACAGAATGGTTACGAAGTTCATCAATAGCATGATGGTCCAAGGTAAGAAAAGCGTTGCCGAGTCGATTGTCTACGGGTCAATGAAGATCATTGAGGACCGGGCGAAAACCGATCCGTTGAGAATGTTCAAGCAGGCCGTTGATAACGTCAAACCGGTACTCGAAGTGAAGTCGCGTCGGGTAGGGGGTGCGACCTATCAGGTGCCGGTAGAGGTCCGAGCGGAGCGTCGGAACTCCCTGGCGTTTCGTTGGATCATCGGCTTCTCCAGAAAGCGCACAGAGAAGACGATGGCAGAGCGGCTGGCTGCTGAGCTGATCGAAGCGGCGGCTAACCGGGGAAGCTCGGTGAAGAAGAAGGAAGATACGCACAAGATGGCGGAAGCGAATAAGGCGTTTGCCCATTATCGCTGGTGAGAAACTGTGCCGGGTTCCAAGTTGGCGCGCAATCCTTGGGATGCTGAAACTGGAAACTGGAATTCGAGATGCCTGATATCTATCCAATAGAGACGGTCCGAAACATCGGGATTATGGCCCACATCGATGCTGGGAAGACCACCACCACCGAGCGGATCCTGTACTATACCGGCAGGACCTATAAGATCGGAGAGGTGCACGATGGTTCCACCGAGATGGACTGGATGGAGCAGGAGCGCGAGCGGGGAATCACGATCACTTCAGCTACCACCACCTGCTTCTGGCGAGACCATCGTATCAATATTATCGATACACCTGGGCACGTCGATTTTACGGTTGAGGTTGAGCGATCGCTTCGAGTGCTGGATGGTGCTGTGGCCCTCTTCGACGCGGTGGCCGGCGTAGAACCCCAGTCTGAGACGGTGTGGCACCAAGCGGATAAGTACGGTGTTCCACGTATCGCCTTCATTAATAAGATGGATCGTATGGGGGCTGATTTTGATATGTGTGTTCGAATGATCGCTGAGCGTCTGGGGGCTGTTCCACTAGTTGTGCAGCTTCCCATTGGCCGTGAGGATCATTTCGAGGGTGTCGTAGACCTGATCCGGATGAAGGCGGTGATCTGGGACGATGAGACCCTGGGGGCGAGCTACCGGGAGGATGAAATCTCTGAGGAGATGAGCTCACTGGCTCAGACTGCTCGCGAGCGGATGCTGGAGACCATCGCTGAAGTGGACGATAGCTTCCTTGTCCGATATGTGGATGGCCTCGCGGTTGGACCGGAGGAGATCAAATCCGCGATTCGTAGCGCAGCTCTCAAGCTCCTGCTGGTCCCGGTCCTTGCTGGCGCCTCGTTCAAGAACAAGGGCGTCCAGCTACTACTTGATGCCGTGGTGGACTATCTCCCGTCCCCGGTTGACCTGCCGCCCATTGAGGGTCTCGATTCGACACGCACGAAATCTGTGGTGCGGGTCCCGAAGGTAAATGACCCCTTCGCAGCTTTAGTGTTTAAGATCATGACGGATCCCTATGTGGGACAACTGGCCTTCTTTAGGGTCTACTCAGGCACCCTCGCCTCAGGGAACCACGTGTACAACTCCACGCGCGGCACCCGGGAGCGTATTGGGCGGCTGCTACAGATGCACGCTAACAAGCGCGAGGAGATCAAAGAGGTCTTTGCTGGTGACATTGCGGCTGCAGTAGGGCTCAAGGGGGCCAAAACGGGAGACACCCTGTGCGATGAGGGCAACCAGATCATTCTGGAATCGATCGTTTTTCCTGAGCCGGTGATCTCTGTGGCCATTGAGCCAAAGACGAAAGACGGGCAAGATCGGCTCGCGACAGGTCTTCAAGCATTGGCCAATGAGGATCCGACATTTCGCGCCAGTACGGATGAAGAGACCGGCCAGACGATCATCTCCGGAATGGGAGAGTTGCATCTTGAGATTATTGTCGATAGGCTCACGCGAGAGTTTCGGGTCGAGGCCAATGTCGGTAAGCCAGAGGTGGCCTATCGTGAAACCGTGACGACCTCAGCCGAGGCCGAGGGTAAGTATGTACGGCAAACCGGTGGGCGTGGACAGTACGGACACGTTTGGCTCAAAGTGGAACCCTCCACCGCTCAATCGGGCTTCGAATTTGTCAATAAGATTGTGGGTGGCGTCGTGCCCAAAGAATATATCTCCGCGGTTGAGAAAGGCATTAAGGAGGCACTCCATACCGGGGTAGTGGCCGGCTACCCCGTCATCGATTTGAAGGTTACCCTCTTTGACGGATCATATCACGAGGTAGACTCCTCGGAGATGTCGTTTAAGATCGCCGGCTCAATGGCTTTCAAGGAGGCGACCAAGCGGGCGAGGCCGGTACTGCTGGAACCGATTATGCGAGTCGATGTCTCGACACCGGAGGCCTTCCTGGGTGAGGTTATCGGTAATCTGAACTCGCGTCGTGGTCGGGTGATTGGGATCGAGGTCAGATCTGTCGCCCAGGTGATTCAAGCGGATGTGCCGCTCTCTGAGATGTTTGGGTACGCCACTGACCTTCGTTCGGCGACACAGGGTCGGGCCGCCCATTCGATGCAGTTTTCACGCTACGAACCGGTCCCTGCCAGTATTGCTGGGGAGATTGTGGCCCGTATGGGTGGACGGCACGGCGGACGATAATCGGATTCGGTTTCATATCTAAAGGAGTTGACTATGGGCAAGGCGAAGTTCGAGCGGACGAAAGAGCACATGAACATCGGGACCATCGGACACATCGACCACGGCAAGACCACCCTGACCGCGGCGATCACGAAGGTCCTGCACGCAGCGAACGCGAAGGTCGCCTTCGTC
>JANGEZ010000212.1:0-1640 GCA_031838355.1 Candidatus Methylomirabilis sp. bin48
AGGCCGCTCGAGGAGATGAGTAGCTCGGCCAACTCAATCTGGGGGATCGTATAGACATCCAGGCTCGCCAGGATGAGGCGTTCCGACTGCTCTCGAATGGCCTCCACAATCACAGGATGGCAGTGGCCCAGGCTGCAGGCGGCCCATCCGGCGATGAAGTCAAGATATTCCTTCCCGACATCATCCCAGACCCTCGCCCCCTCCCCGCGCACAAGCGTCACCCCGAGACGCCGGTGTCCCGTATCCATGAAATACCGTTTATCCAGCTCTATCCAATGGCTCATGATCCGTACCTGCTCAGGTGTTTAGGCTGTAGGCTGAAGGCTGTTAGTCGTTGCGCACGGACCGAATCAAGGCGCACTTCGTCGGCCAGTTCAAACGCTCTGAGTTTAGCATGATCTCGCATGGCGCGTTCCTACAGTCTAAAAGCCTACAGTCTATCCACCTATGTAGTTACCATGATTCGTCCCGATCAAGGAACAGAGCCAGACACTTGGGCCCGCCTCCAGCCTTAAGAAACTCCGTGGTTTCAACCTCGTGAACGTGATACCCGGCCTCGGCGAGCGTCCGAGACAGGTGGGGGCAGCCGGCGTTGATGACCACTGACCATCCGATGACCAGCGCATTGCAGGCCAACCGTTTCGCCTCGGCCTCCGTCACCGGGAAAAGCTCAGGAATAGTCTCTTTCAGGAGCCGCTGGGAGGCTGGACTGAACGCCTCCGGATAGTACGCTGCCCGCCCAGGCTGCAGCGGGCACAAACAGGTATCCAGGTGGTAGAACCATGGATCAGCAAGCTCCAGGGAATGCACGTGCAGCCCCAAGAGTTCCGCCAGAAGCTGATGGGCATGCAGCTCCGAACGAAAGCGGTGCCCGGCAAACAGGTCATTCCCGCAGAAGAGCGCATCCCCCTCCCCTTCAAAGAAGGCGGGTTCAGGAAGACAGGCCACCCCGTAGCTTCGCTCCAAAAACCACTGTGTGAAATGAGGAACTTCCGCCTCGCGCTCACGGTATCGGAACCGGCTACTCACAAAGAGGCTATTCACCAGAAGTCCGGCGTTGGCGGTAAAGCAGAGGTCAGGCAACCCCGGAACCGGTGACAGAAGCTCCACCTCGACCTGTAGCCCTTCGGTGAGGAGTCGATATAGCGCCTCCCACTGCCTCACGGCGACCGCCCGATCCGCCTGACGCCTTCGATCCATCCAGGGATTGATCTCGTAGTAGATCCCGTAATGGTCGGGACGACACATCAGCAGCCGGGTCATGGCTATACGTCGGCGCTCATGCCTTGCGCCATCCTGATCTCTCGACCATGATTGACGGTCCACGCCACTTTGTGCGTCAGGAGATCCAACAAAGGCCAAGAAGCCGGAACACCCGTCCCGCTCTTCTTCAGTCCGCCGAACGGCAGGTGTACCTCGGCGCCGATGGTGGGCAGATTCCAATACCCGACGCCAAACTCGCATTCCTCCCGAAGACGACGGGCGATCCGATAATCTTCGGTGATCACCGAGCAGGCCAAGCCATACTCCACACCGTTGTGGATGGCCACGGCCTCTTCCAGCGTTTGGAAGGGGATCAGGGCAACATGCGGCCCAAAGACCTCCTCATGGAGCACCCTGGCATCTTTCCGATGCGCCAT
>JANGEZ010000213.1:0-2945 GCA_031838355.1 Candidatus Methylomirabilis sp. bin48
CTCTTTGCCCAGGTGACCAACCCCCCGCTGGACGCGATCCGGGAAGAGTTGGTGACTCAGATGGCGACTTCCATCGGGCCGGAACGGAACCTGCTCAAACCGGAGTCTGAAAGCTGCCGGCAGATCAAATTGAAGACGCCGGTCCTCGACAACGAGGAGTTGGCGCGAATCCGCTATATGAATCTACCCGGCTTCAGGTCGATCACGCTGCCGATGCTGTTCTCGGCAGCCGACGGTGGCAAGGGTCTCGATCATGCACTGGAGGAGCTGTGCCTTAAGGCGAGCCAGGCTATTGCCGATGGCTACACCTTCCTCATTCTGTCCGATCGGGGTGTATGTAAGGAACTGGCCCCGATCCCGGCCCTCCTCGCCACCGCCGGCGTCCATCATCACCTGGTCCGGGAAGGAACCCGGACACGGGTCGGGCTGGTGATCGAGAGCGGAGAGCCGCGCGAAGTCCACCATGCGGCGTTACTCATCGGGTACGGCGCGGGCGCTATCAACCCATACCTGGCTTTTGAGACCCTCGACGACATGATCCGCGAGGGGCTGCTGCCGGAGATGGACCATAAGAAGGCCGTCAAGCACTACATCAAGGCGCTCAACAAGGGCGTCCTGAAGGTCATCTCCAAGATGGGGATCTCCACGATCCAATCCTACCGCGGTGCCCAGATCTTCGAGGCGATCGGGCTGGACAAGCCGTTCGTGGACCGGTGCTTCACCTGGACCGCCTCCCGGATCGGCGGCATCGGGATCGACGGGATTGCCGAAGAGGTGATCCTCCGCCATCGCAAGGCCTTCCCTGACCGACCCGTCGGCCAAGCTGACCTTGAGTGGGGCGGTGAATACCAGTGGCGGCGAGACGGCGAGTACCATATCCTTAACCCGGAGACGGTCTTCAAGCTGCAGCACTCCACACGGACCGGCCAGTACACCGTATTCAAAGAGTACTCAGAGCTGGTGAACAACCATAGCCAGAGCCTGTGTACCCTCCGGGGGCTGTTCGATCTCAAGCGCGCCGAGCAGCCGATCCCGATCGAGGAGGTTGAGCCCGTCGAGTCGATCCTCACGCGCTTCGCTACCGGAGCCATGTCGTACGGCTCGATCAGCCAGGAGGCCCACGAAACGCTGGCCATTGCCATGAACCGTCTGGGCGCCAGGTCGAATACCGGAGAGGGGGGCGAGGATCCGGCCCGCTTCACGCCGGACCCCAACGGCGACTCGCGCCGCAGCGCCATCAAGCAAGTGGCCTCCGGCCGCTTCGGAGTCACCAGCGAATATCTGGTCAATGCCACCGACCTGCAGATCAAGATGGCGCAGGGCTCTAAGCCTGGTGAGGGCGGCCAGCTCCCCGGGACAAAAGTCTATCCCTGGATCGCCAAGGTGCGGAATTCGACTCCTGGCGTGGGCCTCATCTCGCCACCACCGCACCATGACATCTACTCTATCGAAGACATCAAACAGCTCATCCATGACTTGAAGAACAGTAATCCACGCGCGCGTATTCACGTGAAGCTTGTCTCTGAAGTCGGGGTCGGGACGATCGCGGCTGGGGTGGCCAAGGCCTTCTCTGATGTGGTCCTGATCTCCGGCTACGATGGCGGTACCGGCGCCTCCTCACTGAGCTCCATCAAGCACGCCGGCCTGCCATGGGAACTCGGGCTAGCCGAGACCCAGCAGGTACTGGTGATGAACAGGCTCCGGGATCGGATCAGCGTTCAGGTCGATGGTCAGATGAAGACAGGGCGAGACGTCGTCATAGCCGCCCTGCTCGGCGCAGAGGAGTATGGCTTCTCCACGGCGCCACTGGTCGTATCGGGCTGCATCATGATGCGCGTCTGTCACCTGAATACCTGCCCGGTTGGAGTCGCCACTCAGGATCCCGAACTCAGAAAGAACTTCTCCGGCAAGCCCGAGTATGTGGAAAACTTCTTCCGCTTCGTCGCCGAGGAGGTACGTGAGCTGATGGCGGAACTTGGCTTCCGCACCATGGATGAGATGATCGGCCGCGTGGATAGGCTCGACATGAAGAAGGCGGTAGAGCACTGGAAGGCCAAGGGGTTGGACTACTCGTCGATCCTCTATCGCCCGCAGGTCGGGCCAGAGGTGGCCATCCGTAAGGTGCGCGAACAGGACCATGGCCTAGAGCAGTCGCTGGACATGACCACTATCGTCCCGCTCTGCCAGCCCGCGCTCGAGCGGCGTGAGCCGGTGGGCCTGCGCCTGCCGATCAGGAACGTTAACCGCACGGTCGGCACCATCCTGGGCTCCATGGTGACTCGCCTCTACGGAGGCGACGGCCTGCCGGAGGACACGATCCGGATCCACTTCACGGGGTCGGCCGGACAAAGCTTCGGCGCCTTCATCCCCCAAGGGATCACGCTGGCCCTGGAGGGCGATAGCAACGACTTCCTGGGCAAGGGGCTGTCTGGCGGCAAGATCATCGTCTTCCCACCCCGTCAGGCGACGTTCGTCCCCGAAGAGAATATCCTGGTCGGCAATGTGGTGCTGTACGGCGCAACAAAGGGTGAGGCCTATCTCCGTGGGGTTGCCGGCGAGCGGTTCGCGGTGCGAAACAGCGGCGCCAATGCGGTGGTGGAGGGTATCGGCGACCACGGCTGCGAGTACATGACCGGCGGTCGCGTCGTCGTAATCGGTCGCACCGGACGCAACTTCGCCGCGGGGATGTCCGGCGGAGTGGCCTACGTCCTGGACAAAGCCGGAGACTTCAAGACCCGGTGCAATCTCAGTATGGTCGATCTGGAAGCCTTAGATATCGCGGAGGATATCGAGGAGGTCAAGGCACTGCTGCGCCATCACCTTCACTATACCGGCAGTACTGTAGCCGAGCGGATCCTCGGGAGCTGGCAGACGATGGAGGCGAGGTTCGTCAAGGTGATACCAAAGGATTACAAGCGGGCGATGAAAGCGCTGAAACGCGCCGA
>JANGEZ010000214.1:0-4356 GCA_031838355.1 Candidatus Methylomirabilis sp. bin48
ACCTGCCGCACCTCGGGGAAGCGGAGGAGGGTGCGCTCGATCTCGGTTGCGCTCTTGAGCGACTCGCCCAGCGCGATGCTCGGCAAACGCCAGGCCTGGATGACGATGTCGCCCTCATCCAGTTTCGGGATAAACTCCCCGCCGAGAAACGGCACAAACACGAGGCTCACGGCGAAGGCCGATGCTGCGACGAGGGTGGTCATTTTCGGGTGGTGGACGCACCAGGTAAGCCGCGGTAGGTACAGGGCCTTGACACGGCGGAGGAGCCACGAATCGCCCTCGGCGATCGGCCCCCGCAGGAACAGCGAAGCCAGGACCGGCATGAGGGTAAAGGCCAGAACCAGCGATCCGATAAGGGCGAAGATGACCGTGAGCGCCATCGGCTTAAACATCTTCCCCTCGACGCCCTGTAACGTGAGGATCGGCAGGTAGACGATCACGATAATGCTGACGGCGAAGAAGATCGGACGCAGGACCTCACGACCGGCCCGGAGGATAATGAGAGGACGTTCCTCTCGCCGCACCCCGCGCTCCTCCGCCAGATGCCGGACGATGTTTTCAATCATCACTACCGCGCCATCCACGATGAGTCCGAAGTCAATGGCACCCAAGCTCATGAGATTCCCGGAGATCCCCATTTGGATCATCCCCGTGAAGGCGACTAGCATGGAGAGAGGAATGGCAGCCGCTACGATCAATCCGCCCCGAAGATTGCCGAGGAGCAGGAGTAATACGGCGATGACCAGCAGGGCCCCCTCGATGAGGTTGGTCGTGACCGTCCGGATGACCTTGTTGACGAGATCGGACCGGTCATAAAACGGCTCGATGATGATCCCGTGCGGTAGGCTGGGCTTCATCCGCTCCACCTCTTCTTTGATCCGCTCGGCCACGACGCGGCCGTTGCCGCCGCGAAGCATCAAGGTCATGGCGATGACCGCCTCGCCCTCACCGTTTCGAGTCGCGGCGCCGATCCGCGGCATCGCATCGATCTTGACTTCGCCCAATTGAGCGATGGTCAGCGGCGTGCCGCCGGGCCCGACGCCCACGATGATGCGGGACAGGTCCTCCGAGCGTTCGACCAGCCCTTCCCCGCGAATCACGTAGGCCTCGCCATTGTGCTCGATGTAGCCTCCGCCGGCGATGGCGTTGTTCTTTTCCAGCGCTTCGAAGACCCGGCCGATCGGGATTCGGTACGAGACGAGTCGCCTCCGATCGATGAGGACGTGGTACTGCTTCTCATACCCGCCTTCCGGCGAGACTTCGACGACTCCGGGGACCCCGCGCAGCCTGTACGCGATTTGCCAATCGAGGATCTCACGGAGCTGCATCAGGGTGTAGCCCTCACCTCTCACAACGAACTGATACACCTCGCCGAGGCCCGTGGTCACCGGCCCGAGCGCCGGCGTCCCGAAGCCCGCGGGAATCCGCTCTTTGGCTGCAGCCAACCGCTCGGCCACCAGTTGTCTGGCGAAGTAGATGTTGACGTGGTCCTTGAAGACCACCGTGACAGCCGAAAGGCCAAAGCGGCTGATCGAGCGGATCTCCTCGAGGTCTGGCAGGCCGCTCATGGCCGCTTCGATCGGAAAGGTCAGATAGCGCTCTACCTCTACTGGACCCATCGGTGCCGTTTCCGTGAGGACCTGCACCTGGACAGTCGTAATGTCCGGAAGGGCATCGATCGGGAGATCTCGCAGGGAAACGATCCCACCGATCACAAGGAGCCCGGTGAGGATCAGAACCAGGAACCGGTTCTCAAGGGAAAGCGTAAAGATGCGCTGAAGCATGTGGGATCCCTCCGGGGGTTATTGTTCCTGCCCCTGAGTGAGTTGTTCCTTGAGGAACTCAGACTTGAGCGAGAAGCTGCCCGCAGTCACAAGCTCTTCATCCCCTTTGAGACCTTCGGTGACCTCAACGAGGTCCCCTGATGTGAACCCAAGCTTCACCTTCCGCCGCGCAAAAGCCACAGCGTCGAGTTTGATGAAAACAGACGGCTCCCCATCGATCCGTTGAATCGCCGACGAGGGAATGGCCACAATCGTGGCAGTCCCACCGGTGACCTGGGCCCGAAGCCTGACGGTTGCGAACATCCCGAGCTTCAATTTCCGTTGAGGGTTCTGGATCTCCACTCGCGCCTTGGCTGTCCGCGTCTGGGGATCGAGCAGATCGCTGATATAGCCGATGGTGCCGCGGAAGGTTTCACCCGGATACGCCTCCAGGCTGATTTCAACAGCGGTTCCACGTCGAACCTGGCCCAAGTCCTTCTCATAGATGTCCACCAGCGTCCAGACACTGGAGAGATCGGCGATGGCTACCAGGGCTTGCTCAGGTCCTACCACTTCGCCGGCCGCCCCTTCGCGCTCAATGATGACGCCATTGATCGGTGCCCTGACGACGGTGTAGGAAGCCTCCCGACGGTGCGACTTCTCACGGTCGGTTGACAGCGCGTCGATCTGCTCGTCGGCCATTCCAAAGCGATACAGCTTCTCCTTCACCCGTGCGATCCGCGCATGCCGGTTCTCGACCGTCGCCTCAGCGACTCGATGCTCCGCCTGCCGGACGTGGACCTCTTTTTCGGCGATAGCTTCTTTTTCCAGGAGCAATTTGGCGCGAGCCAATGACTCCTGCGAATGATCCAAGCGGGCCAGGTCTCGTTGGAGATCGGCTAACTCCGCCATATAGTCCCCCACGGCTTCCCCCAGCTCGATGTTGTCGTACTCGAAGAGCGGGGTGCCCTGGTTCACTGAATCCCCAACCTGCACATGAACGCGCTTCAGCGGTCCTTTAGCCAGTGGGGCGATGTGGGCTACGCGGGCCGGGTCCGGCGCGATAGCGGCTGTCGCTTCTATGAGCCGGACCGGTGCGATACGTTGCGGCCGGGCGGTGGCAAATCCAAGTCTGGCCTGAACCTCGGCCGAAATCGTGACCTTGCCGTCTCCCTGCTCAGCTTTGGGCTCAACCTTTTTTTCTTCAGGGGTACGGCCGCAGGCCACCAGCGCCAGCACTGCCGCAATGATCACCGTCGCCGATAAGAGAGCGCGACGTACGAACCTAATGGAGTGTTCCATAAGTCTCTTTACTTTGACTGTCATTCCGGGCTTGACCCGGAATCCAGTCTCTCTGCGCTGGATTCCCGCTTTCGCGGGAATGACGACTTCGGAATTAATGTAAAGAAGCGTTGGGAGCACTACACTAACGAACGGGTGTAGATTCATCGTGTGTCCCTACCGGCCTACGGCCGCGTCGATTTGAAATCTGGCAATGCTCAGTTCGTACAGGGAGCGGTTGTAGAGCCGATAGACCTCCCGAAAGGTCCGCTGTGCGTCTAGAAACGCCGTGAGATCGATCGCTCCCAGCTTGTGCGCAGCCTCGGCGATCTCCCGCGATTCGCGGGCTTTGGGCAGGTATTCGGTTTCCAGCCCTTCGAGGCGCAGGCGTTCGCTCTCAAACCTGTTGAATGCTTGATCCACTTCCAGGAGCGCCTGACTCTTCAGTCGCCTGAGTTGGAACGATTCTCGCTCCTGTTCTGCCTGAGCCCGAACGATGCCTCCCTGATTTCGATTAAAGAGGGGCAGGGGAGCTGCCACACCGAATAGGACGCTGTCCTCGCTGAAGTTCCGCTTGTAGCCAACGAAAGGGAACAGGTCCGGGAAGCGTCGCGCCTGCTCGAGCCCGGTTTGTTCTCGAGCCTGGGCGACCCGCTGATGCTGGGCTTTGAGATCCGGGCGGGTTTGCAGTGCCTCGGTATGCAGCGCCGCCAGAATGCTGACGGGTTCACCTTTCACGAGCTCTTCGGTGACATCGAATTCGAATGTCGAGTCAGGGTGGCCGAGCAGCGTGAGCAGCGTGGCCCTGGCCTGCTTGAGGTTCAGTTCTCCGGCGACCACGTCGTCAAACACCCTGAAGCGCTCAACCTGCACGCGCCTCAGTTCCGCGCCAGAGATCTCTCCGAGACGAAACTGCTCCTCCTTGGAGCGAATGGTCCGGTCAAAGTCGGCCAGCAGGTCGCGGGCCACTGTAACTTCGGCCTTAGCCAGCACGATCTGGAAATACGCCTGCTTGACTGCGAATCTGAGTAAGCGGGCCGCATTGTCGACGTCGGCCTCGGTCGCGCGAAGATTCGCCCCTGCGACGGCCTTTCGCTGAGAGCGCTTGCCGGCTGTCTGAACCTCCTGGCTGACTTCAAAAAAGAGCTCCTGTCGATCCAGGAACGATCCCCCGCGAAACCCTTCTGATCTGAGCAGAAGTTGTGGGTTAGGGAGCAGCGCGGCGGTGGCAGCGTCTCCACGCGCGATCTGTCTGGCCGTCGTTTCTGCCTGCAGACCAGGGTTTTGCTTGCTCGCGATCTGCAAGGCGTCG
>JANGEZ010000215.1:0-9227 GCA_031838355.1 Candidatus Methylomirabilis sp. bin48
AACGGGATCGTGACGACCCGCCCACCACGTCTCTCTACCGTCTCCCGGCCAACGACCTCTTCCTTCGCCCAGTCGGCGCCCTTGACCAACACATCGGGCTCAAGCGCTTCAATGACGCAGCTCGGGTCCGGCTCCTCGAAGATCACCACGTAGTCAACCGAGGTGAGGGCCGAGAGCAGCTCTGCCCGCTCATCCTGCGAGAGTACAGGCCGCAGTGGACCCTTGAGAAGCCGAACCGATGCATCACTGTTCAGGCCGACGATCAGCAGGTCACCCAGCGCCCTCGCTTGCTGCAACAAGCGGGTATGTCCCCGATGAAGTAGATCGAAACAACCATTGGTAAAAACCACCCGCTCTCCCAGCGCCCGGCGCTGCCGGACGATGGTAGCCAGTTCGCAGAGCGTCCTGATCTTGTCGGCGCCGACCATCATTCCGCTTTCCCGACCTTCCCTGGTAAAAGGGAGATAACTACAAGGCGTTTAGGCTGTAGGCTGAAGGCTTTTAGGGGTAAGTCATGCGTGATCATACAAAACTCGGAAAAGGTCTTGAATGGCTCGGCTCGTGCCTTGCGAGATAATTTAGAGCCTTCAGCCTAAACACCTAAGCAGTTACGCCTATCTTGGACTTCGAACGACATCGGGCAAGGTGGTGTTCCGGATGAGAGACTGAATCGATGGGGCGGATCAGCATAGCGACGCGGTATGACAACTTCCAGGGGGGGGATCCCTTGAATGAAATCAGCAAGCGGCCCAACTCTTGCCACATCGACCAGTTGCCGGTTCGGAGAGGCAATCGCCCCCTCCCCTATTGCAAGGCCAAATGGGCCCTCCGGTTCAATTTCCAGGCCGACTCGTCGTGGCCTGTGGCGAAGGGCCGCTCCTTCCCGTAACTGATCACCCTGATCCTCTTGGCGTCGATCCCGGCAGCTACAAGGTAGCTCGTGACTGACCTAGCCCGTCGCTGGCCGAGAGCGAGGTTGTACTCCCCTGTCCCACGCTCATCGCAGTGACCCTCGATGATGATCGAGGCGGTCGGATGTGCCTTCAACCATTGCACGTTCTCGATGAGGCTCCTTTTTACATCCGCCCGAATCGACGATTTATCGAAGTCGAAAAAGATATCCTTCAGGGGTGATGCTTTCTTTTCTGCTGTGCCTCTTGCCGAAGCGGTATCCGGCGCCGGCAATGCGTAGGGGGAGGCTGCTTCAGCGGGGATTCTTGCCACTGAGGCGGCCATCTTTTCCCTCAGCGCTGTAAAGGCGGTCAGGCACTTACCACGTATGCGGGCGTCAGGATCTGCAAACGGAGTAAACTCCGTGGCCTCGTGAGTGAACCAATCCAGGCAGGCTTCCGCGGCAGCGAATTCCTCAGGCGCGCGCGTCTCGGCGCCCACGACCTTCGCCTCGGTGAGAACGGCCCTCATGCTATCGACCTCAGGACGATACGACGCGGTGGTCGCACACCCTGCGATCATCAGAGCCACCGATGCACAGATAAGCGCAAGCTGGAATGCTCGGCCGGTCTTCGGACTCCCGTCCATCCTCAATCCCCCTCCCTTTAAGGCAGCTAGCAGCTTATTTTCCGCGCTGCGCAATCGCCTTGGCCTCCTCTGCGGCCTTCCTGGCGATACCCGCCGTCATCTCCGCCGCCGCCAAGTCGCGATCCGACAGCTCATCCTCAGCGAGGATGATGTACTCCCTCGCCTTGGCCATCGGATACCGGGCTGCACTGAAGTTCGCCGCACCCGCGGCTTGGGCCTCGGCCAGAGCCGCCTTGGCTGCGCTCACAGCAGCGGGAGCAGTCCGCTCCCCGGTAACCCAATCGTAGGATTCCGGTCTGAGATGCACCCCTGAGCAGCCCCATAGTAATGCCCCCACACTGATCACCGTGAGTGCAAAGGACCGTCGAATAGCCCAGCCGCCGCTTCTCATCGCGTCCCTCCTTCGTTTCGCGCCCAGAGGCGGGCGAAATCCAATCCCCGCCTCCGTGGGGGCAGACCCAGACGACAGCGCATTGAAAGCTACGTTCCTGCCCACCGATAGGTCAAGTCTGCATAATTTATCACAGTCTGTTTTACCAGTCAAAGCCAATATCTCTGCTTGTTCAATCGCTCGCTTAGCTCCCTTATGCGAGAATGGCCGGATGGAAAGTGGCTGATTTCTCCGAAGAGTACTACGCATACGCTGGCCGACGATTGGGCTAGTGTAGTGCGTCAGAAGTCCCCTTCTTTTTATTGCCATTCCGGGCTTGACCCGCCTGCCCCGTACTGGATACGGGGGAATCCAGTCGGGCCCTCTGGATACCGGCTTCCGCCGGTATGACGCACTCGCGGCAAGTCGCGGGGTATCGACCCTCAACAAAATGAATGTAAAGAAGCGTTAGACGCACTACACTAGCGAAGGGTGTGCTGCTCCAGATGCTGATGCGCAAGGATGTGGCGGGCCGGAGGGAGGTGGGTCAGCAGGGCTGCCAGCGCCAGGGCGGCAATGATGAGGATCCACTCCAGCCGCATGAACTGGCGCAAGCGATGGCGAATCCTTGCTACTTGGTCGCGTCCCGCTCCTACCAGCCAGGTGCCACCAACGCGACCGATCGTTTTCACCAGCGGTCGGTTACGTGCGCCGGCAGGGTCTCGCAAGAGAGGCAAGAAGTAATACCGGTTCACGGCAGCCAGCGCCAATACGAGCCCCACCAGGAAGAGTTTTGCGAGGAGGGTCAACCCATAGGAGGTCGTGACGAGGGACTGTAATGACCCCACCTGCAGCCACACGTTGAAGAGCCCTGCCACAAGTAGTGTGAACACGCAGTAGGCTGCCAGCCTCGAGAAAGGGCGGCCGATCGCTGCGAGTCCACGCGCCTCCTCCTCCGTGCCGAAAGGGGCAGCGAAGCGCTGGGACATAAATCCAAACGTGAAGAGGCCGCCGATCCAGATGGAGACCGCAGCCAGGTGAATCCAGTCGATGAGGACAGGCATGTTCAGGTCTCCCCAGTCCGCGGCATGCCCCGACAGGCTCGTTGTCAGGGCGATAACCATGGCTGCGGAAAGGGAGAGCATAATGGCCCGTTGGCTCTGCTGCGGCGCGGTCGCCCGCCCGAGCCCCCAGACGAGTCCCAGGAGCCCGACAAAACCGAGCCGGACGAGCCATACGACGCCAAAGTGGGTCTGTAGGAGTACGACCGGGAGGGTGACGTGTATCTCGGCAAGGCGCCCGCCGCTCATCATCTGCGTTCTCAGGATGAGTTCGCCGACATTTGTCAGCGCCACAAGCACGATCGAGCTCAGCTCTATTCGCCGAAGCGGTCGCGCAACCGTCTCGAATTCTTGACGCGGGAGCACAACTGACCGAATGAGGAGCAAGCGAAAGGCGAGTGTACCAATCAGTATCGAGAGGCCGATGAAGTTAAGCCAGCGAACAAAGAGATGCGGAAGCGTGGCAGGCGTGCTGGTGACCCGGGGCCGATCGGACAGGCCGGGACCGATGGTGAACGAAAGATCGCCTTCGGTACGGTGGCCGTCGTGGGCGATAACGCTCCACACGATCCGGTATTGCCCTTGTGGCAGAGGCGGGAGAGACGCCTCCAAGACGGTGTGGTCGGCAGGGTTCACCCCTCCGTCCCCGTTGTCAACCTGCTGATGGCTGGTATTGACCACCTCGATCGTACTGAAAACCGGCTCCAGTACTCCGTCGAACCAGATCCTCACGCGCGGGGGCGACGCCTGAACCGTCCACCCTACCCGTGGCTCCGAGTGGTCGGGAAAGGCGTGACCCCAAGCTGATGTGGCCATAAAGAGCAGCAGGCCGGCTGTCAGCAGGACAGGCCATTGTACTGATCTATTCATCGCAGTACTCCATACGCTTCCGGCGCGCCGATGGGCATTGAAGTCCGTGCCCTACACCCCCTCACCTTCATCCTCTCCCCCGCCGGGGGAGAGGAGTCTTTTTACTTGCCCCTCTTATGTGCCCCTCGCCCCTTGGGGGAGAGGGTGCGGGTGAGGGGACTGTCTGCAATGTCATGGCGCAGTTCGGTTTGGGGTCACTGTCGGAATATCTGAAGACGGGGGACATGGCCGAAACAGGTCGCCCCGCTCTAGGGCCAACTGCTCCTGGAAGATTTCCTCCCGCTCCCAGCCGAACCGCATGAACAGGGTCGGCACCACAATCATATTCAGGAGGGTCGAGGTGAAGAGCCCTCCCAGAATGACCTGAGCCAGTGGCCGCTCCAACTCCTTCCCGGCGGCCTCGCCGAAGAGGAGGGGGAGCAGGCCTAACGCAGCCGCGGCGGCCGTCATCAGGACCGGTGCCAGCCGATCTTTCGATCCCTGGATGATGGCCTGCTCTTTCGATGCGCCTTCAGCCCGAAGCCGCCGGTAGTGGCTGACGAGGATGATCCCGTTCCGGGACGCGATCCCAAAGACACTGATAAACCCGATCAGCGAGGGGACGCTCGTGACCATCCCCGTGAGCAGGATAGCCGCCACACCGCCGATCAGGGCAAGGGGCAGATTGGCCATGACAAGGAGGGCGGCCCGTGACGAATTGAAAGCTTTGTACAGCATGAGGAAAATCCCGACCACCGCGAGTCCGCCATACACCATCAGGACCCTCGTCGCCTCCCGCTCGCTTTCAAACTGCCCGCCGTACTCGATAAAGTAGCCTGTGGGAAGCTGGACCTCCCTGGAAATCTTCTCTTGGACCTCATGGATCACGCTGATAAGGTCTCGATCCGCCACGTTCGCCTGAACAACGATCCGCCGCTGCAACCGCTCCCGATTGATCATGAAGGGGCTGTCCACGATCTGAAGGTCAGCCACCAGCCTGAGTGGGATCTTTCGCCCCTCGGGCGCATCGATGAGAAGGTTGAGCATAGAAGCGCGGTCTTTGCGGGAGGCTTCGTCAAACCAGACAAACAGGTCAAACGCTCGCTGCCCTTCCACGATACGGGAGACCGCCGTCCCGCCGAAGGCGACTTCGGTCGTCTCCAGGATGTCGCCTACGTCCAGGCCGAGACGGGAGGCTTCCTCTCGATCGACCGCGATGCGAACCCCCGGAACATTGATGAGGGGCTCGAGGAGCAGATCTGTGATTCCCCTGATGCCCCGCATGATCTGCTCCACCTGTTGTCCTTTTGTCCGCAGCACGGCCAGGTCGGGCCCGTAGAGCTTAATGGCAATCTGGGCCCGGATGCCGGAGAGGACCTCGTCCAGCCGGTGCGAGATGAACTGCCCGAGGACGGTAGCCACACCAGGGACCTTCTCCAGATCCTGCCGGATAGCGCGCAGCAGCACATCCGGCTCCCGCGTGCCATATCGAAGCGCGATATCGAATTCGCTAACATTCGGCGGCAGTGCCTCCTCGTCCAATTCCGCCCGACCCGCCCGCTGGGCGACGGAGACCACCTCGGGATGCTGCTTCAGCAAGCGGACGATCCGCTCCCCCACGCGCATCGATTCAGGAAGCGAGACCCCAGGCAGCATCGTCACTTGCAGAATGAAGTTTCCCTCGCGGAACTCAGGAAGGAAGGAGCGGCCGAAGAATGGGACAACGGCCAGGCTCCCGGCAATGAGCGCAACGCAGCTCGCCATCACCCATCGGGGGTGGTGCAGCGCCCGGCGCAGGAGCGCCTCATAGGCTCGCTTCATGCCCTGGACAGTCAAACTCTCTTGTTCTGGTTGGGCTGCCCCACGACGGATCAGGAGCATGGCGGCCAAAGCCGGAACTAACGTCACCGCGACCAGGAGAGAGGCGAAGATCGCGGAGGTGTAGGCGAGTCCGAGCGGGGTGAAGATCCGCCCCTCCACCCCACCCAGCAAGAAAATCGGTATAAAGACGATCAGGACAATCCAGGTCGCATGGACCACAGCGTGCCGGATCTCTACTGACGCTTCGTAGATCACCTTCAGGGGGGGATCGGGGCGAGCCTTCTCATGGTTGAGCCTAAGCCGGCGGACAATATTCTCGACATCCACAATCGCGTCATCAACGACCTCGCCGATGGCGATGGCCAGGCCCCCAAGGGTCATGGCGTTGATGCCTATCCCGAATGCCTTGAGCAGCAGCACCCCGAAGATGAGGGAAGTCGGCAGCGCCGTCAAGGTGATGAGGGACGCCCGGACATTGAAGAGGAAGAAGATGACGACGATGCTCACCACTACCCCTCCCTCCAGGATCGCCTGGCGCAGATTGGCAATGGAGGATTCGATGAAGCTCGCCTGACGGAAGACCTGCGTATTCAGTTCGACCCCTGGCGGTAGCGTCTTACGGATCTCCTCCAGCGCCTGCTCCACCTGGTACGTGACCGTCACGGTATCGGCCCCAAAGAGCTTTGAGACGGTTCCGATCACAGCGGGCTTCCCTTCCCAGGTCGCGTCTCCCCGCTTGAACTCCGGACCGAAGCGAACAGTCGCCACCTGATCCAGCCGGACTGGTATCCCGCCATGCTCCGCGACCTTCGTCTGCCTCAATTCCTCCAGGGAGCTGATCCGACCAGCCCCGGTGATGACGTACTCCTGGCCGGGTGTCACCAGGAAGCCTCCGGGGAGGCTAACATTCGCCCTCTTGACGGTATCGAGGACCTCCTGAACGGTCACGTCGTATTGAAACAGCTTGTCCGAAGACAGCAGTACCTGATACTGCTTGACCTCCCCACCGATGGAGACCACTGAGGCCACGCCAGGGATCGCCAACAGCCGGTTGCGGATGTCCCAATCCGAGATCGTGCGAAGATCCATCAGGGAGACGCTGTCGCTTGTCAGCGCATATTTGACCAGCCAGGCCACCGCCGAGGTGATCGGCAGCATCATGGGACTCTTGGTTCCAGACGGGAGCCGGTCCTTGACCGCCTGGAGGCGTTCGCTTACGAGCTGGCGCGCCGTGTAGATGTTCGTCCCCCACGTAAAGACCACGACGATGCTGGACAGCCCGGCGGTCGATTTGGACCGGATCACCTCCACCCCTGGAGTCCCGTTAATAGCGGACTCGATCGGGAAGGTGATGAGGAGCTCGACGTCCTGGGGTGGCAGGCTGGGCGCCTCGGTCTGAATGACGACCTGGGGCGGGGCAAACTCGGGGAAGACATCGAGTGTGATCCGGCGCATCGTGAATAGGCCGACAATCAGCAGGACCACAAAGGCGACCACTACGAGTAGGCGATTGCTCAGAGACCGCTCAATGATCCAGGCAAACATCTCAGCTCGCAAGCAGGGTATAGGGTTTAGGGTGTAGGGTAAAGCAGAGGAAATCTGTGTAACCGCCGCACCCTGTCTTCCGCCCCTCGCGCATTAATGCGTATGCCCGCCCAGGGCCGTCCCGCCACCTTGGGCGGCAAGCCACTTCGCGTAGAGCTGGCGGCTGCCGTCTGTGACAACCCGATCGCCCGAAGCCAGACCTCGCTTAATCTCGGCAAAGCGGTCATTCCGGGTTCCCAGTCCAAGGTCTGCACGGACATACGCGCCGTCCCGTTCGACGAAGGCGAACTCCGCCCCCTCCGCGCTGATGAGCGCCTCAATCGGGATCGTGAGGCTCCTGTGCTGCTCTCCCACGATCACGTAGACCTTGGCAAAGAGATCTTGCTTCAGCAACCCGCGGGGATTTCCGACCTCTACCCACACCGAAATGGTCCGCTTCGCCGGGTTGACCGTCGGGCTGATAAAGCTGATCTTTCCCTCAAACACCTCATTGGGGTAGGCCGAGACGACGACCCGGACCTTTTGTCCTAACTTCAGCAGGGGCAGCGTGTCTTCAAACGCCTCCCCCTCGACGATCATGGCAGAGGTGTCGATGATCTTCATCAATGCGGCGTTCGGTTCGATCGCCTGGCCAAGCACGACGTTCCGCTCCGCGATCGTCCCACTGATGGGGGCCGGCAGATGAAGCGTGGCGACCATCTGTTCTTCACGAATCCGTACGATCGCCCCCCGAGCCAGGCCGAGAAAGATCAGTTGGCGCGTGAGACTCTCGATCTCATTCAGGACCTCCCGATGCTGATTTTCGAGAGTCAGCAACTCCTTTCGGGCCAAAATCTCTCGTTCAACGAGTGTTTGTACTCGTTCCAGGTCCAGCTTTATCAGTGCCAGCCTATTCTCTGCTTGAATCAGGCTCAGCTCCACCCGTTCCAGCTCCACGCTTTTAATGTCCAACAGATCATCTCCCCGCCTGACCCAGGCACCAAGCGGTGCATGAATACTGAGCACGATCCCTGGCACGCGGCTGGTCACCTGCGCCACCCGATCGGGATGCGGCTTCACAATCCCGTTCAGCTTGCGGACATCTTCAATCGGCCGAACTGTTGCCACCTCCGTCCTGAGGCCGATGTTCTCGCGCTCCTCGGAAGTCAGTCGGACACCAATTGAATCCTCGTTAGAACCGACGGTCTCCCTATGCTCTCCGCTATGGGACGCCTGATCGTGCGGATGCCCCTCCGGACCGTCAAGATGTGCGACCTGGCCTGTCTCGGTCTTGCCGGGCGAGGGCGCACGATCCTCCTTGCCGCACCCGACTGCAGCGACGGCGATCGCCAGCAATGCCACGCTCACCAGTTGCCTCACCTCTCGCATTTTTCCCTACACTCCCGCTGCCCAAGCAGGACATCCGTTAATTGGAATTGTTCAACCATAGACCTCTCGCTGTCGATGAGGTTAAAAGAACGGAAAGCCGGACCCCCTCGCCGGGTGGATCACGCTAGTAGAAAGCGGAATCTGTACGGTCGAGGAGATACCTACAATACGAGAATCCGGGCGGGGCAATTAAATCTGATAGACCACGTACAGCACGTACAACGCTTTCGAAGCGGAAAGCGAGGCGGATCGAGAAGCGGGGAGTAAGGGGCCGGTCAGTTCATGTCGCCTCACAGCCAAGAACCGTTCGCATGGAATTGCTCGCAGAGGCTCGATTCGGAGGCCGATGCCGGCCTTTGCGCCGGCGCTCGTCACTTGGCCGCTTGAGACTGCATAGAGATGGGAATCATCACAGGCTACAGGAGGGGATGAACGATGATCGAGGTCGGACGAGGTAACGTGCTGGTAGGCAACAGCACTGGCCTGGTGGAAAAGGCAAAACGGATAAACCCACAACAGGCAGATAGCCGCGATGAGAGCCATGGTCCGAGCTATCGATCCAGATCCCCGTCCCATTGAGTCATCCTTTTCGCCCCCCGATTTCTCGGGGGCAAGCATCGAGAACAACTTAATGCTATCACGACCTATGTGTGCTTTCAATTCAGAAAGCTTAA
>JANGEZ010000216.1:0-9126 GCA_031838355.1 Candidatus Methylomirabilis sp. bin48
CTCCCACGGGAGGACCAGGAGATCGCTCAGGCTGTGGAGGCCATCCTTCGGGCCGAGGGAATCGACATCCACACCTGCACCAAGGCCTTCCGCATTGAGAAGGACGGGGCTGAGAAGATCGTCCACGGGGAGTGTACCGGCGCAGTGATGACCTTCAGGGCGGAGGAGATCTTCCTGGCGACCGGCAGGCGGCCGAACGTAGAGGGGCTGAACCTCGAGGGGGCGGGGGTGAAGTATGACGGCAAGGGGATCATCGTGGACGAGACCTTGCGAACTACGGCTCGAAACATCTGGGCCTGTGGCGACGTCACCGGCAAGCTCCTCTTCACCCACGTGGCCGAGTATCAGGCGCGTCTGGTCGTCCGTAACGCGTTGTTCCCGTTCAGGAGCAAGGCGGACTATCGAGTAGTTCCCTGGTGCACCTTTACCGATCCCGAAGTGGCCAGGGTCGGGTTAACCGAGGCCGAGGCCAGAGAACAGTTCGGAAACGTAAAGATCTATCGCTATCATTTCGGGGATCTGGACCGGGCCCTGTGCGATAGGGAGGCGGTGGGCCTGACGAAGCTGGTCTGTACGCCGAAGGGGAAGATCGTCGGGGCCCATATCGTGGGCCCGCAGGCCGGCGACCTGATCCAGGAGGTGGTCCTCGCGATGCGGAAGGGGCTGCCGGTCGGTGCACTTTCCCAGACCATCCATGTCTATCCTACCCTCGCTGAAGGCGTACGCCGGGCAGCCGATCAGTACTACCGGGAAAAGCTCTTCGGGGAGCCGCTCAAGGGGTTGCTGAGATTGCTCATGCGTTTTGGCTGAGAAGGGATGGCCGAAACGGCCCACCGGTTGGAGGATGATATGTTGAGGAGAACGTGGAATTGGCTTCTCGTGGGCCTGGTGGCCTTCGCCGCTTCGGAGGGGAGTTCGGGTTTGGCCCTCGCGGAGAGGGCGGGGCCTTTCACCGAGATCGTGGACGGCTCACCCATCATGACCGTGCTACCGAAAGACGCGATCCCCGCCATCGACAGTCCCAAGTTCGTCTCGGCCACCGAAGGCGACCGGGTGATGCAGCCCGAGGAGCCGGTCTTGGGCGTGAGCGACGGGAACATGACCAAGGCTTACTCCCTCTGGCAGCTCAATCACCACGAGATCGTGAACGATCGGACCGGGAGCCTGCCCATTGCGGTGACCTGGTGACCCCTCTGCTTTACGGGCATCGTGTATGTCCGACCGATGCAGCAGGGCAAGCCGATTACCTTCGGGGTCAGCGGGCGTCTGTGGAAGGACGCCCTGGTCATGTACGATCGTGAGACCGGCAGCCTCTGGAGCCACGTCACAGGAGGCGCCATTGTCGGGCCGCTCAAAGGGCAGACCTTGACACCCTATCCGGCCTCTCACACCACCTGGAAGCAGTGGAGACGACTCCATCCCGACACCCTCCTCCTCTCGAAGCAGACTGCCTTGGGGGTCAAAGGGACCCATAACGCCTATCAAGGGTATTTCGATGATCCGGAGCGATTAGGAATCTTCGGGACCAGGAACCCGGACACCGTCCTGCCAGGCAAGGAGTTTGTCCTGGGATTCAGCCTGGGGAACACCCACGTAGCCTATCCGTATCGCGATCTGAACCGCCAGCCCCTTGTGCAGGATGTCGTGAGCGGCGAACCGATCCTGGTGACCTTCTCGGCGAAAGAGGCGACAGCCGTGGCCTTCTCGAGGCGAGTGGGAGAGCGGGTCCTGGAGTTCTCGAAGGTGCGCGAGGCCGGCGGCGACCTGGTGATGGACGACCAGCAGACCGGCTCAACGTGGCAGGCGCTGACCGGCACGGCCATCCAGGGCACGCTCAGCGGGAGCCGGTTACATCAGCTTCCGGCCACCAGAGCCTTCTGGTTCGCGTGGAAAGGCTTCTATCCGCAGACCCGTCTCTGGCGTGCTTCCAGGTGATGGCCGGGAATTGAAAATGGCCGGTTCGATCATCTGGTTGGAGTGACTCCTTTCACCAGTGCCGGAAAGGACAGTAGCATGGATCCAGAATATCTCGACGTAAGAGTGATAGGCGAGGCGTCGTTTGACGAAGAACTGATCACCAGGTTCGTAGATTTCATCGAAGATGCGACACTACCAAAGACCCACTATATCGGGGACGGCAGCGTAGAAGACAACCCTGCCTACAACAAGTACATTATCCGTGACGATTCTTCTCGCGTTTCTTCAACTCCGAGCAGGAGTATAGATACTTCCTGGACGAGGTGGTTCATACGGCCATGCTGCCGGATCCCGGCACCAAGGAACACCAGTGCATGATCCAGAGTCCGGTCGGAACCATACATGCCGTTCTGTCCGCCTATATGAGGAGATTCTTTTTAATGCGGGTGTCGGTGTCGGTGACCGAACCGGAGGGCTTCATGCACTATCACGTCGATATGGGCGGCGCGTATGCCGACCGGTTCTTGATCGACATCACCCGTCCTGAGAACCGGGCCTTCGGTATTGAGGTGGAAGACCGGTTGTATCCTTTGAAGCGGTTTTCAGTGTACAAACTGGACACCACGCGGATGCACCGAGCAGTCAACTACGACCAACAGTTCAAAAAGATCAGCTTTATAGTCCAGACCATCGCCGATCTTCGAAACTTTATAGAGTATCGACGTGAGTACCTGAAGGTCTACTCCGAGGTTCTGGCCCACTACTTCCCTCGGTTGCCACATCGCGATCTCATCGACTTTAAGTAAAGGTGTCCTTGCAATATAGGTGGAATACGGACCCGACCTCCGATGCGTTAGTCCAAAGGTCATGACAAACTCTCAAATAGTACACTTCTTCGGCACCTTTTGAGTTGTTCCTTCACGCAGTTTCTGCTAGAATTTTTTTATTATAGGAGCAAGATATGTACTCCTTTCAGGCTGCATCTTCAGCCCTTCCTTGAACCTGTGATGGGGATGCAGTGCTCAGTCAGTTATGTCCGGTATGCGATAGGAATGCTTCTTCAGGGCTTCCCTGTCTGCCATCAGAGAACGGTGATCGTTAGGCCGGTTCAGCCAGTGTCGCGTTACCCCTCGTACGATGCAACACGCGACAGCGGGAAGGGGTCCTTTGCCTTGGAGCGTGAGCCTGCGATGGTGAAGACTAACGGTGCAGCGGGGCTCTCTGGGGTTGTGCCTGCCCTCGAGATCAGAGGTCTGGTGAAGTGGTTTGGCGCACATCCGGCCCTGCGAGGCATTGACCTTCGCGTTGCCAAGGGGGAGATCCTGGCTCTGTTTGGCCCAAACGGAGCGGGCAAAAGTACCCTGCTGAGAATCCTGGCCGGCCTGATGCGACCCACTGCTGGATCGGCGCAGGTCGCCGGGCTCGATGTGGGCAGGGATGGCGATAGTGTAAGGCGGGTTATCGGTGTACTTGCCAGCGGTCACCAACTGTATGAGGCTCTGACCGGGCGAGAGAACCTCCTCTTCGCGGCGACCATGCTGGGACTGGATCGTCACGCCGAACGAGTAGCAAAGGTTCTGGAGAAGGTCGGACTGGAGAAAGCGGCAGAGGGTCGGGTCAGGACCTTCTCCAGTGGGATGAAGCGGCGCCTTGCCCTGGCAAAGCTGATGCTCCATGAGCCAAAGATTATGCTGCTCGACGAGCCATTCACCAATCTTGACCTCCAGGCGACCAAGCTGCTGGAGGAATTCCTCATGACCTCAAAAATCACCGGTGCAACGACCGTATTGGCCACCCACAACCTGGCGATAGGGTTTGCCCTGGCAGACCGCATGGCTATCTTGCGGCAGGGGCGGTTGGTCTTTGACGCCCGACGGGATGATGTGAGCCTGGAATCGTTACGCTCCCAATTCGCACTTCATGGGGAGTTGTGGGAGGTCGAATGACCTTTGCCCGAAGGGTCCTGGCGATCGCGTGGAAGGATCTGGTAGCAGAATGGCGAGACCGGGAAAGCATTACCGCCATGTGTTTTTTCGCCTTCCTGGTTCTGTTCCTCTTCAGCTTCGCGCTCAACGGGGATCAGACGCTTATCCGGGGAGCCTCATCCGGCCTGTTGTGGTTGGCCTTTGCATTCACCGGCCTGCTTGGTCTGGCTCGATCAGTTCAGAGCGAACTGGCGAATGACTGTTTAGATGGCCTGCTCCTGTATCCTGCCGAGCGGGAGGCGATTTACCTGGGAAAACTGTTGGGCAACTTCAGCGTCATCCTCCTGGTAGAGCTGATAAGCTTTCCCCTCTTTGCGGTCCTGTACAATATGGACCTCTGGGCGCAACTGCCCAAGCTCCTATTAATCACTGTACCGGCGACGCTCGGATTCGCCGCGGCAGGCACCCTGTTGTCTACCATGACGGCGGGCCTGAGGGCACGGGAGGCCATGCTGCCGTTCCTCCTGTTTCCCATGACGATCCCCTTGATCCTGGCTGCCGTCAGGGGGACGGAAGTCGTGCTGCGGCACGAATCATTCGAACTTGCCATGCCCTGGCTCAAGCTGATGGGGGCGTTTGATGTGCTGTTCCTTGTAGGGTCGTTGTTGACATTCGAGTTTCTGGTTGAGGAGTAACTGCTCAGGTAGATAGGCTGAAGGCTGAAGGCTTTTAGGGGTAAATCATGATAACTACTCATGTGGATAGACCGAAGGTTGAAGGTGTTTAAGGACAAATAATGCGTGATCATACAAAACTCCGGAAAGGTCTTGAATGACTTGATTCGTGCCTTGCGAGATAATTTATAACCTTCAGCCTTCAGTCTAAACACCTAAGTAGTTACGTTGAGGAATGAGACGATGATCTTACAACGGATCGAACGGGTACTGGGTGTGTGTACTGCCCTTGGATTACTGATCGGCCTGTACATAGGCTTGATCTACGCGCCGCCTGATGCGGTGCAGGGGGAGGTGCAGCGGTTGATGTACCTGCACGTCCCCTTGATCCTCGTCAGCTACCTGGCCTTTTTTGTCGTGTTCGTGATGAGTATCCTGTACCTGGGGCGCCGTAGCCGGCAGTACGATGCGATCGCGCATTCGTCTGCCGAGATCGGCACGCTCTTCACCGCCCTGGCGATCGCAACCGGCTCAATATGGGGGCGACCGACGTGGGGGGCCTGGTGGACGTGGGACGCGCGACTGACTGCGACCGCTATCCTGTTGCTCATCTTCCTCGGCTATCTGATGCTTCGGGCGCTGATGGAGGATGAGTCGCGAGGGGCCGTCTTCTGCGCCGTCCTTGGGATTATCGGCTTTCTCGATATTCCGATCATCCACATGTCCGTCGTATGGTGGCGCACCCTGCACCAACCCGCGTCGATCCTGAAATCTGGTCTCTGGACGGTGGCCCCGGACATGCTGATGGCGCTCCTGACGAACCTCGCTGCCTTTGTGCTATTGTACGGATATCTTCTGGCCAAGCGACTTCGGCTCGAGGGGGCGAAGGAAGAGCTGTTTAACCTGAGGATGGAGCTACTCGGGTGAAGCCGTGGTCCTATAATCTGGCGGCGTATCTGCTGTCCGCCGTGGGCCTGCTCTGGTATCTCGTCTCGGTCGGGAGGCGTGTGAGGGCCGTGATGGCGCAGGTTATGGCTCTCAAGCGCCAGCGGAAGGATAGGGCCAATTGACGAAAAAGACTAAATTGCTTCTGGGGGCGGTCGTCATCGCGTCGACCATCGGCTATCTGATCGTTGGCGGAATCAAAGAGGCCGCCGTCTACTACATCACACCGACGGAACTGAAGGCAAAGGGACCAGCGACGACGGATAGAGCCTTCCGCTTGGGCGGGATGGTGGTGCCTGGATCGCGCCGCTGGGATCCGCAGACCCTGAAGCTGGCCTTCCGCTTGAGCGACGACAAGGAGCAGGTGGCGGTCGAGTACGTGGGCTCGCCACCTGACCTGTTCAAGGAGGGGGCTGGCGCGATTGTGGAGGGGAAGTATATGAACGGTCTCTTTCAGGCAGACACGATCATGGCCAAGCATTCTGAGGAGTACCAGCCGCCTGACGAGGGTCAGGCCACAGCGAAGGATCACTACCGAACACTGGTGAAGCCGCCGACTGCGCGACCATGATTGCGACACTTGGCCGGTTCAGTCTTTGGTTGGCCTTCGCCCTCGCGATCTACGGCGCGTTCGTCTCCCTCCTGGGAGTACGGAGACGTCGGCCGTCCCTGATCGAGAGCGGTCAAGGGGCGGTCTTCGCCATCTTTGGACTCACCACCTTCGCAGTGCTGCTGATGGAGGCTGGGCTGGTTGGCCGCGATTTTAGTCTTGAGTACGTGGCCCGGAATGCCAGCATCGAGACGCCGCTGTTCTACACGATCATCGCGTTGTGGGGAGCGCTCGAGGGCTCAATCCTGCTCTGGATCTGGCTGCTGGCCCTGATGACCCTCCTCACGGTGATGATCGATGGGAAGCGGCAGCCCGAATTGATTCCGTACGTGACGGCTATCCTGCTGTGCATTTCGGCGTTTTTCCTCCTCCTGGTGACCCTTCCGGCCAATCCTTTTACCACGATGCTCCCGGCGCCACTTAACGGACGCGGGCCGAATCCGCTCCTGCAAAATCATCCCCTGATGGCGATTCACCCCCCGGGCCTGTACGCCGGCTATGTCGGATGGTCCATTCCGTATGCCTTCGGAATAGCCGCCCTGATCACCGGCCGGCTCGGCGAGGGATGGATCAGAACCGTACGTCGCTGGTCGATCGTGTCCTGGGCCTTCCTTACGGTCGGCATCATCGTCGGAGGGCGGTGGTCCTACGAGGTGTTGGGGTGGGGCGGCTACTGGGCCTGGGACCCGGTGGAGAACGCCTCGCTGCTGCCCTGGCTCACCGGAACGGCATTTCTCCACTCGATTATGATCCAGGAACGACGAAAGATGCTGAAGATCTGGAACGTGGCGCTGGTCATTATCACCTTCGCGCTGACCATCTTCGGCACCTTTCTTACACGAAGCGGCATCCTTTCGTCCGTTCACGCCTTCTCTGACTCGACCGTTGGGCCGTTGTTTCTGGTCTTCATTGGCCTGATCCTGTTTTTCTCCTTCGGTCTCCTGGTATACCGGAGCGGCAAGTTACAGGCGGAGGGTGATATCGATTCGCTGGTGTCCCGCGAGAGCGCCTTCCTGGCGAACAATCTGCTGCTGCTGGGATTCGCTTTTGCGGTTCTGCTAGGCACGCTGTTTCCCCTCCTGTCCGAGGCAGTTCGCGGGGTAAAGGTCAGCGTGGGCGAGCCGTTCTTCAACGCGGTGAACGTCCCCATCGGCTTGGGCCTGATCTTCCTCATGGCGATAGGGCCGCTGATCGCCTGGCGACACGCCTCGCTCGATAGCCTGCGCCGGACCTTTATCAGACCCTTGTGCCTCACCATCCTGGGCGCGAGCATCTGCTGGTTCCTTGGGGTGCGTGGGTTATATCCGTTCCTGGCCTTTGCCCTCAGCCTATTTACCGCGATCACCGTTATTCAGGAGTTTGCCAGTGGCGCCATGACGCGACGCCGGAACACAGGAGAGGGGTATCTGACCGCACTCTCGAAACTCACCAGCCGGGGCCGACGGCGCTATGGCGGCCTCATCGTCCATCTGGGAGTAGCGCTCGTCGTGGTCGGCATTACCGCCTCGTCGGTCTTCAAGCTGGAGCAGGAGGTCACCCTGAAGCAAGGCGAGTCGCTCCAGCTTGGTCGGTACCAGGTTCGATTTGACGAACTCAGCGCCTGGCAGGAGCCGCATCGCTTTGTGGTACAGGGAAACTTTACGGTCTTCAACTCGAACCACAAGGTGGCCGAGATGCGACCTGCCAAGCGGTTCTATCCGACTGAGCAGCAGCCGATCGGCACTGTCGACGTCCGCTCGACGGCACGGGAGGATATCTACCTGGTCCTTTCGTCGTTTGCACAGGATGGAACCACTGCCACCGTGAAGGCGCTGGTTCGCCCGCTGGTCATGTGGATCTGGTTTGGTGGCTGGGTGATGGTCCTGGGCTCGCTGATCGCGATCTGGCCCGACCGGCGACGGGCCCTCGCTGCTGACCAGGTGGAGGAGCGCATGGCATGGCAACCTGGAAGAAGCTAAGTCTGCTGCTCAGTATTATCCCGCTCCTGCTGCTCCTGGCTTATGGCTTCAAGACCAACCCGAGGGAGGTGCCATCGCCGCTGGTGGGGCGGCAGGCTCCTGCGTTCGCCCTTTCCATGTTTGATGGGAGCAGCAACAGCCTGGAGGCGCTCCGTGGGAAGGTCGTGATCCTGAACTTTTGGGCCTCCTGGTGCTTCCCGGCTTGTTACGAAGAAGCGCCACACCTGGAGGCCGCATGGCAAACCTACCGGGATCGAGGGGTGATGGTTATTGGAGTGGATATCCAGGACCGGGATACTGAAGCAAAGGCGTTCATCGAGCGGCTCAAACTTAGCTTTCCAAACGGTCCTGACCCGCAGGGAAAGATCTCCATTGACTACGGCATCTATGGCGTGCCGGAGACCTTCTTCATCAGGAAGGATGGCACGATTCATTACAAGCACGTCGGAGCCCTCGACGCGAAGCTGCTGAAGGCAAAGATCGAGGAGATGCTCTAAAAGCATAGGGTATAGGGTAGAGGGTGTAGGGTATGGGGTTATAAATGCAGAACGTGAAGGGTGAAAAGCAGCGCTGGGCTGTGTGCCTGCTTCTGGCGATGGTGCTTGGGGTATGGTCATCCTCCATACTCGCCGGCAGCATCGAGGATCAGACGCTTCTGTTGGCTGCCGAGCTGCGTTGCCCGGTGTGTCAGAACCTCTCCGTGGCCGACTCGCCCTCAGAAATGGCTACCCAGATGCGCGAGCTGATCCTCGAGAAGTTGAAGAACGGTGAGACCCTGGAGCAGATTCGAGGCTACTTCGTTAGCCGCTATGGCGAGTGGATTTTGCTCGCGCCGACGCGCAAGGGTTTTAACTGGATCGCGTGGCTGCTACCATTAGGCGTCATCCTGGGCGGAGCGGGGATCATCGTTCTCAGGATCCGTCGCGCGATTAGGAGGGGTCACGGGCCAAACGGGGATGCATCGCGCCCCCTTGATCCCCGCTACGCCAGTCGGCTGGAAGCGGAACTCAAGGAATCGGAACGCTGACGACGTGGACATCCTGATTGCCATCCTGCTTGTGTTTCTCGCCCTCTTGCCGGTGATCATTCCGTTCTTC
>JANGEZ010000217.1:0-2717 GCA_031838355.1 Candidatus Methylomirabilis sp. bin48
CCAGCTCGCTCTTGACCCGATGACGCTGCACCGCGAGCTCGACTGGGTCATCAAGCACGCGCTCATCACCTCCTATATCAATCGCAAGGGATGCTCCTTCGATGACCAGCGCGTCTTCATGCTGGACCTGCAGTATCATGATCTCCGTCGGGACAAGGGACTCTACTTTACCCTTGAGCGTCAGGGATACGTTGAGCGGATCGTCACCGACGAGGAGATTCTCCTTGCCGTGAAGACTCCTCCTCCGGATACCCGGGCCTACTTTCGCGGGATGTGCCTTCAGAAGTATCCTGACGAGGTTTATGGCACGAGTTGGAGCTCGGTCGTTTTTGATACCGGCGAGGCTGCGGTAAAACGAGTTCCCATGATCGATCCGTTGAGGGGCACGCAGAAGTTGACGGCCGAGGTGCTGGAACGCTCTAATACTGCCGCGGAGTTATTGGAGAACATCGCGGTCTAACGCAAACGCGCTCCATTCGGGATGCTGATGCCACTACGCTCCAATTTTATGGATCCTGGGTCGAGTTTTTTTGACCTGCTCCGGCAGAGTCGGTCGGATCTCCTGCCACAGATGCAGATCAAGCTCGAAGGGCTTTCGCAAGCCGAGACCCGGGAGCTGAAGGAGAGCCCTCACGGAACCACCATCCTGGCCCTGAAGTACCGGGATGGGGCGATTATTGCTGGAGATCGGCGGGCGACCGAGGGTTTCCAGATCTCATCGCGGCGAATCGAGAAGGTGTTCAAGGCGGATGACCACTCGGCCATCGCCATCGCGGGCGTCGCTGGTCCCTGCATCGAGATGGCCAAGCTGTTTGAGGTGGAGCTTACCCACTACGAGAAGCTGGAGGGTGTGACACTCTCGTTGGAGGGAAAGGCGAATAAATTATCGCAGATGGTCAAGGCCAACCTCCCGATGGCAATGCAAGGGCTGGTGGTGATCCCTATCTTTGTCGGCTACGACGTGAAAGGCGGTAAGGGCAAGATCTTCAAATACGACGTGACAGGCGGCAGGTACGAGGAAACGGATTACTATGCCACAGGCTCCGGCGGGAAAGATGCCCGTTCCACCATGAAGAGGCTCTATCGGGCCGGTCTGACCGAGGAGGAGGCGATAGCGGTCGGGCTGGAGGCGCTGATTGACGCCGCAGAGGAGGATGTTGGGACCGGGGGTCCGGACTTCGTTCGTGGAGTCTTTCCTACGGTGAAGCTGGCTGTCATGGCGGGCCTGCAGGATGTGCCTGAAGCCCGTATCAGGGAGGTCTGCCAGGCCATCATCGATCGCCGCAGGGAAGTCGAGCGAGGAGCATGAGCTAATGGCGCTTCCCTATTATGTTTCGCCAGAGCAGATGATGCAGGATAAGGCGGAGTATGCCCGCAAGGGAATCGCCAAGGGGAAATCGATTATCGTTTTAGAGTATGCTGACGGAATGCTGTTGATGGCCGAGAACCCCAGCGCCTCGCTCAACAAGATCTCCGAGATTTACGATCGGATTGCCTTTGCCGGCGCCGGGAGGTACAGCGAGTTCGAGAATCTGCGTAAGGCGGGGATTCGCTATGCGGACATGAAGGGGTTCGCGTACGATCGGGAAGACGTGACGGCCAAGTCGCTCGCCAATGCCTACTCTCAAACCATCGGGAATGTCTTCAGTGAAGCCATGAAGCCGCTGGAGGTGGAGATCCTGGTGGTGGAGGTGGCCGATGGAGGGCTCCCCAACGAGTTGTACCGGATTGCCTTCGACGGTAGCATTGGCGACGAGAAGGGATTTGCCGCGATCGGGGGGCAAGCAGAAGAGCTCCGGCTACACCTGAAAGACAAATACGAAGTAGGGCTTGACCAGAAGGCTGCCCTGAGGCTGGCCACGCAGGCGCTAGAAGCCGTAAGTAGCGCGAAGGTCAAACCGCAGAGTCTGGAGGTGGCGGTTCTGGAGCGCAGCCGGACCGGTCGGAAGTTCCGTCGCCTTTCCCACAGTGATCTGACGGCGATCCTCACGAATACCGATTAGTACTTGATTGGCATAATGCACGCTACGTCATTCCTGTTCCCCTCGTATCATTCCTGAGATCCCTCGCCCTAGTTCCTCCTGGCTGAATTCGATTGACCCTCGCAGGCCCTTCCGGTAGGATTATATTGGAGTAAGTGCAATGCAAGAACGTATCCTTGGGCTGGAGAGCGAATACGGCCTAATCTCCTCCTCGGGCGGGGGGCGGGTGAGCCTGTCGGTTGAAAGTGCCTTGGGCTACATCTTTGAGAAGGTAGTTTCACGCCAGCGCGGGACAAACGACTTTCTAAGAAACGGCGCGCGCTTCTATCAGGACACCGGCTGCCACCCCGAGTACGCGACCCCTGAGTGCGATAACCTGCGGGACTTGGTTGTCCACGACAAAGCGGGCGAGCGGATCGTGGAGGAGCTGCTCCTGGGTGCCGAACAGAAGCTCCGCGAAAACGGCATCTACTGCGAGATCTACATCTTCAAGAATAATACCGACTCGGTCGGGAACACGTATGGCTGCCACGAGAACTACCTGGTGCAGCGCGACGTGAGCTTCCACAAGCTGGCGGAGCAGTTGATCCCCTTCTTCGTCACGCGCCAGGTATTCGCGGGCGCAGGCAAGGTACTACGAACGCGAATGGGGAACCACTACTATATCTCACAGCGGGCGCAACACATCTATCAGGAGATCTCAGGCGCGACGACCAGTTCACGCGGTATCATCAA
>JANGEZ010000218.1:0-7560 GCA_031838355.1 Candidatus Methylomirabilis sp. bin48
ATGTCGAACCCGATACCAACTGTCATCGGGCTATCCACCGCCTCAGGATCAGGCCGGCCAGGGGCAAATCCTCTTCGCTCGTAATTTTGAGGTTCTCGTAACTTCCTCTCACAACCTTGACCATTCCCCCTGCTCGCTCTACCAGTGCGGCATCATCAGTGACAATGATCCCACGCTCCCGGATCGCCCGGTGAGCCTGCATCAAGAGTGCGTAACGGAAGACCTGGGGAGTCTGGATCGACCAGAGCTGTTCCCTCTGCAGCGTCTCTACTACGAAGCCGTCGGTGTCTACTCGCTTGATGGTATCGATGACGGGCACGGCCGCGATCGCCCCACCCCATTCTTTCGCGGCCTCTACGGTAGCCAGCACAACCTCACGCGAAACGAAAGGGCGAACGCCGTCGTGGATCAATACGAGATCCGTCTCCGCCTTCGCCCTCTGCAAACCGATATAGACTGAATCCTGCCGTGCCTGTCCCCCTGGGATCACCTCCGTCTCCAGATCAATCCTGGCCAGTTCCAGCGCTTCTCGACCTCTTAGCTCTTCCCCGGGAGGAACTACAACGATGATCGCCGAAAGCGCCTTGGATGCCGCAAGCGCTCGCAATGTGTGGCTGAGTATCGGAAGACCATTCAGCGCGATAAACTGCTTCTTGACCGCTCCTCCGAATCGGATCCCCGCTCCCGCCGCGGGAATAATTGCAGTAACAATCATAGGGTATAGCGTCTAGGGTGTAGGGTGTAGGGTGTAGGGTCTAAAATCTCTCGGATGTGCGTTTCTGTCTAGGCCCTAAACCCTCTACCTCAACCCTGCCCTTCAGGCGGCCTCGGCCTCTTCCTTCAGGCGTGAGAAGATCATACGCCCAGCTGTCGTCGGCAGCACAGTAGTAACGCGTACATCGACAGTCTGGCCGATATATCGACGACCGCTATCGACTACCACCATCGTCCCATCATCAAGGTAGGCAATGCCTTGGTTGTACTCCTTGCCTTCTTTAAGGACGTAGACCTGCATTTCCTCGCCAGGAAGGACAACAGGTCTTAGCGCATTGGTCAACTCGTTGATGTTTAACACCCCGATCCCTTGCAGCCCTGCCACCTTATTCAGATTGAAATCGTTTGTCACAACCTTGGCGTTACAGGTCTTGGCCAGTGCAACCAATTTCGCGTCCACCTCACGAATCTCCGGGAAGTCCACATCGCTGATCTCGACGTGTACATCGACCTGCTTCTGCATCTTCTGCAGAATATCCAGACCCCGACGGCCACGGTTTCGTTTCAACGGATCCGATGAGTCTGCGACCTGCTGTAACTCCCGCAAGACAAACTGAGGGATGAGAAGCGTCCCCTCAACAAATCCCGTTTCGCAGATGTCAGCGATGCGGCCATCAATGATCACCGAGGTATCGAGGATCTTGTAGCTCTTGCCTCGCGGCTTTTCCTTCTCCCTGAAAAGCCGAACCAGATGCGACATGCTGAACCCTCGGCTCTTCTCGATCGCAATGGCAGCCCCCAGGTATGCAGCCCCGATCGTGACAATGATCCGCATGGTCATAGCGATGTACGAAGGAATGAATTCCAGAAAGCTAGAGATAGAGCTAAATAAGAGTTCGGCCAAGCCAAGACCCAATACGAAACCGATAGTTCCGCTGACAATGACTTGCAGGGAAGCCTGATGAAACTTGCGCTGAAGAACCATCACGGCAACACCGCACGAGGCCCCAAGCAGGAGGCCCGCCACTCCCAGCAGCCATTGATACGGACCTGCGCCGGCCTGAAAGGCCAGATAGAATCCGATGGCCGCCCCTCCAACAATCATCGGAAGGCCACCGCGAGAGGTGTTCAAACCGATCGCCTCCTCTCATAAACTTTGATGGTCTTACGCATAGCCATCATCCGTGGTTACCCACCGCCCGCTCAACTAGCGCTCTTGCTCCCTCCTGATCAATCCCGGATGCGTGCGAAATCTCGCTGACAATCAACCTCCGGACATTTTCCAGCATCGTCTTCTCGCCGAACGACAGGCTCCGTTCCTTCTGAAGCACAACCAACTTTCGCAGAACCAGAGCAACCTCAAAGAGCGATCCTGTCCTGATCCGCTCTAAGTTATCCTTAAACCGGCGGTTCCAATTCGAACTGATTTCCAGGTTATTCATCTTCAAAATGGCCAGAACCTTTGGAATCTCCGACGGTTCGATAACCTCTCGAAGGCCGACCCGTTCGGCGTTCTTGGTAGGAACCAGAATAGTCATTCCGTTCCCGATGATGCGAACTACGTAGAAAGACTGCAGCCCACCTGCAGCCTCTTTTTTTTCGATGGCTTCAATCAACCCAACTCCATGGGTGGGATAGACTACTTTTGTCCCGGTACTATACATCATTAACTATCGACTATGACAGGGATTCTCTGGCTAGTCAAGATATTTTGCTGCCTGCCGTGTCTCTAGTTTCTCCGTCAACTCCTCCAAGGTACATAGCCCACTAACCCGTAAAGAGGAACAGTCCGGCTGGATCCGATCGAGGTTGTGCCGGGGCATCAAGCAATGGGACAACCCCAGGCGGGCGGCCTCCTCAAGCCGTCGCTCCGCCATCGGCACCGCCCGCACCTCACCTGCCAGACCGATCTCGCCGAACACGCAGAGCCCGGGGTCGAGTAGAAGGTCCCTGGCGCTTGAGAGGATCGCCGCGGCCATGCCAAGATCGGCGGCGGTCTCTCCTACTCTGACGCCCCCCACAACGTTTACGTAAACATCGCACGCACTGAGCGGCAGACCGAGCCGCTTTTCCAACACAGCCAGCAGCAGGACACCCCGGTTGCTGTCTACCCCATTGAACACCCGTCTGGGAATTGCAGCGCTTGGTGCCGCCACCAACGCCTGTAGCTCCACGAGAAGTGGCCGGCTCCCCTCCAGGGTCGGAATGACAACTGAGCCCGACGCCCCCGAGGGGCGCTGGGATAGAAAGACCTCCGACGGGTTTGCGAGTTCTTGCAGTCCGGCCGCCGTCATCTCGAGCACGCCGACCTCGGGAGTGGGGCCAAAACGATTCTTCACGACTCGCAACAGACGATGGATCTGATGCCCCTCCCCCTCCATGAACACCACCGCATCTACGAGGTGCTCCATCGCCTTCGGACCCGCGATGGCCCCTTCCTTCGTGATATGGCCGATGACAACGGTACTGATCCCCTTCTTCTTGGCCAGCGCCATCAGCCGAACGGCAGCTTCGCGAACCTGGCTGAAACTACCTGGGGGGGACTCCAGTTCTTCCGAGGCAATAGTCTGGATGGAATCGATCACCAGGATGGTCGGTCGAATTCGGTCGGTCTGATCCAGAATCACCTGGAGGGAGGTCTCAGCGAGAAGCAGAAGGCGATCGGAGAGGGGGCCCAACCTGCTCGCCCTGGATCGGGTCTGCTCAAGCGATTCCTCGCCAGAGACATACAGAACTATCCCCTCCCCCTGCGCGATCTGCATTGATGCCTGAAGGAGCAGGGTTGACTTCCCGATCCCCGGATCACCGCTCAAGAGCACGAACGAGCCAGGAACAACCCCACCCCCCAATACCCGATCCAACTCTGCCAGACCGGTACTCACCCGGTGGAGTGCCCTGATATCTACGGCGGTGATCGGTGTCGCAAGATGTAGAACCGAGGACGCCCCGTCGCCAGGGCCACGATGCCGCTCGCTCGTGACGCGCTCCTCCAGCAAGCTTCCCCACTCTCCGCAGTCGGGGCAGCGACCCATCCAGCGAGCGGTCTGATAGCCGCAACTCTGACAGAGGTAATGGCTCAGGCTTTTAGCCATCGTTCATCTCTACCCGAGGTAGGTACGCCGAACTGTTCAACGTCCAAGGTCCAAAGTTCAACGTTGAACATTGCACGTTGAACGTCGAACGTTGAAGCTTGAACCACGGCTCATCATATTTCCTCTGCCTCATCCGGCCCTTGATGGACGAGGTCAAGAGCGCCGAACTTGACGTACTCCCTGAGGAAGGCCATCTCTACGGTCCCGGTCGGGCCGTTCCGTTGCTTGGCGATGATGATCTCGGTCTTGGTGTCCGACTCAGCCCCGGCCTTTCTGACCTGATAGTAGCTAGGCCGGTACAGGAAGATCACGACATCCGAGTCCTGCTCAATGGCCCCGGATTCCCGGAGGTCCGATAGCTGTGGGCGCTCCCGCTCCTCGGTTCGCCGCGCGAGCTGCGACAGCGCCACCACCGGGACCTTCAGTTCCTTGGCCATCGCCTTCAGGCTCCGACAGATCTCTGAGACTTCCTGCTGGCGATTCTCGGACCGGGAACGACCCGAGATAAGCTGGAGGTAGTCAATCACCACCATCCCTATGTTATGCTCGGCTTTCAGCCTCCGCGCCTTCGCCCGCAACTCGATGGCAGAGATGGTGGCTGAATCATCAATGAAGATTGGCGCCTCTGAGAGGTGGCCAGCCGCGTTGGTCAGCTTCGGCCAGTCGCTCTCACGTAACCACCCTGTTCTGATCCTGTTGGAGTCGACCTCGGCCTCGGAGGAGAGCAGTCGCTGGACCACCTGTTCCTTCGACATCTCCAGGCTGAAGATCCCGACCGGTATCCGTTCATCGATGGCGGCGTTTCTCGCGATATTGAGGGCGAAGCTCGTTTTTCCCATCGAGGGGCGGCCCGCGATGATGATCAACTCTGACGGCTGAAAGCCGGCAGTTTTCTCGTCGAGATCTGAAAACCCGGTAGGCACTCCGGTGACCTGCGTCTTCCGGTCAAATAGCTTCTCCACCTGTTCAAAGGCATCCTTCAGGATCGACTTCAACGGGAGGAAGGCGCGCCGCACCCGATCCTCCGCTAGCTCGAAAATCTGCTGCTCGGCTTGTTCAAGCACCTGGTCCGCCTCATCCTGGCCGGCGAAGCCGAGCCCGACGATGTCGGTGGCTACATCGATCAACTGACGCAGAAGCGCCTTGTCCCGAATGATCCGCGCATGATAGGTAACGTTCGCTGAGGTGGGAACGGCCTCCACCAGTGAGGCGAGGAAGGCCGCGGAGCCCACCTCGTCGAGTTCGCCGCGGCGGCGAAGCTCATTGGTGATGGTGATGAGATCAACCGGCTCGCCCCCTCCAAATAGTGCGGAGGCTGCGGCGAAGATCTTACGATGAGCGTCCCGGTAGAAGTGCTCGGGCCGCAGTATCTCGAGGCATTTCAGGAAGGCCTCGTTGCTCTGCAGGATCGCCCCAAGGACCGACATCTCGGCCTCCAGGTTCTGCGGCGGAACCCGATCCCCGGCCTTCTCACGCCGATCGAGAGCCGATTCCTGCATGATTCGTTGCCCCATCGGCTTAGCTCTCCGCGTGCTCTACCGTGAGCTTGAGTTCGGCAACGACCTCGGGATGTAAGCGGATGGAGATGGTGTAACTGCCCAGCACCTTGATCGGCTCCTGCAGGAGGATCTTTCGCCGATCTACCTCAAGTCCATGGGTAGCCAGGGCGGCGTAGATATCATGGTTGGTGACAGAGCCGAAGAGGCGATCCTGCTCGCCACCCCGGCGCTTAAGCACGCAGTGGAACCCTGTGATCCGATCCGCCATCGTCTCCGCCGCACGACGAAGCCCCTCCTCGCGCCCCGTGTTCTGCCGCAGCAGGTGATCCAGCGACTTGATATTCGCGGATGTCGCCGCCACCGCCTTGCGCTGCGGGATCAGGAAATTTCGTGCGAAGCCATCCGCCACCTCCACTTGGTCACCAGCAGATCCTACCTTTTCCACCCGTTCCAATAGAATGAGCTTCATCGATGCGCTACCTCCTCCGGTACGATCTCACCTGTAGCGCTCTATGCGCCAGGGAGCCTCGGAAGCGAATGCCGACGAAAAACAACCCAGATATCGAATAGCCCAACCAATGTCAAAAGAAGCAACAGCAGGGGTTGCAGAAGCAACAGCACGACACCCAAGATCCCCACCAACGGCGAAAGCTGTAATCTCCAGATCCAGAAAGTGGCAATCGCCAGACCCTGCATAAAATACAGCGTCATCATGACGAGTAGCCCGTTGAGACCGATCTCTTTCGCAATCGGCAGGCCACTCAGCAATAAGGTAGCAGATCCGATGAACACCCACACCAGCGAGTCCGGAACTCTCCAGGCAAACCCCGGCTTCGAATTACCGGACGTAGCGGTATAAGCCGATCCCCGTCTTGCCAGGAAGAAGTTGGCTGAGGTGCTGAGTAGAGCCGCCGTTAGGAAGAGGCCAGGTGAGGTTGTGAGCAGAAAACTTCGCACCTCTTCGCCCGACCTGATCAGCGTCTCAACCTCGTCTGGAGAAACGCCCACCCTGCTGTACAACGCCACCGCCTCTCGCACGGCGATGTCGAGACGATGCCTCAGGAGATCCATCAAGGACCCGCCTGCACTCCAAGAGAGGATGAAGAGGCCGCCCAGGCCGCCCACGAGGACGGTCAGACTCCCTGCGGCTACCGATACCTCCGGGGCCCACTGGCGGTGGATAGCCTCCGCCAGCACAATCGCAGGCAGGCCGAATTCAATGTAGAATATCCAGGCGTATCCTGAACCCAGGAGGCCGGCGAGGCAGATACCCACGGTCAGGACTCCAAGCAGGGCGACGACTCGGCCTTGTTTCAGGGACAGGAGAATAAGCGGCAGGGGAGTCAGCAAGCCAAAAAAGATCCCGACAATCGGAATCGTCCCACCGGCCAGCGCGAGCACGAGAGACGCGAGGCAGAGGGCAGCGCCCCGCACTAACGTCTTGACCGACCCCTCATTCATCGAGCGTGTTCCGTCAACCCCACCCGCAACCTGCCAGGTCTTCTTGCTCAGGGCAGATCGGAGGCAAAGGGAAGTAATGCGATACTGCGAGCCCTCTTGATGGCTCCGCCTAGCTGGCGCTGATGGCTCGCACAGCTACCGGAAATCCGGCGCGGAATGATCTTCCCTCGATCCGTAATGAAGTTCCTGAGTCTCTTGGCGTCCTTGAAATCGACCGCCTCGATCTTATCAACGCACCACTTGCAGACCTTTTGCTTCCGAAAGCTTCGCCGCTTTTTCAGCATCCGCCATCACCCCCCTGAGCATCATCGCGCTTCAAAATGGTACCTCCTCCTCGCCGGACCGAGGCGGTTCCTCCTCGGAGACCGCTGCGTCCTTTCGCCCACCGATAAATTGCACCCGCTCTGCAACCACTTCGTATTTGCTCCGCTTCTGGCCATCCGGCGTATCCCATGACCGTTGCTGAAGCCGACCTTCGACCAGTGCCTGGCGCCCCTTACTCAGAAACTCGACGCAGGACTGCGCCTGCTTATCCCAAACCACCACTGTAATGAAACAGACTTCCTCTCGCCGCTCCCCACCTTTCGCTGTAAAAGAGCGATTAACCGCCAGGTCAAAGTTACACACGGCCATGCCTGCCGGCGTATGTCGAAGTTCCGGGTCCCGTGTCAAGTTCCCCAGCAAAATCACTTTATTGAAGCTCACCATCGCCGACCTCCTGGGTAGTTACCACGGTACTACTGCCGAGCGTAGCTTGCGACTTCGACTTGAAGCGCTTTCTCTTGGGCTCCTCA
>JANGEZ010000219.1:0-3039 GCA_031838355.1 Candidatus Methylomirabilis sp. bin48
GCGGCGCACAACCCCGCCTTCTTCGCGCCGCCTGTCCCGCCTGCCCTTACGATCGATGAGGAATCCTCCGGGATCATCGATGCGAAGCGGATCCTCGGGAGGGGATGGTTTCTGCTCGATGTCCAGGCCCATTTCACTCACTCCGATCCGGCGCTGGTGCAGGGCGGGCAGTTGCTCGCCATGTACGTGGATCCGCACATCGGTTCCGGATTGGACGATGACGATGAAGACGAGGACGAGAGAGAGGATTTCTGACGGTCAAGTCGGCTGTCAGAGTGTCTGAATCGCGCGCTTGGTCGATTGCGCGAACTGCTGTAGGGGCCAGGGTCAGTCCGGAAGGCTGGCCTTGGCCCCAATACTAGATGGGAATGAGCGTCGACGAGATACTGACCACCCCGCAACACCTTCACCACCTCAGGTCCATTCGGCGTTGGCCTACCACTCGATCATCACCAAGAGATCGACCGCGAACTAGAGGTCTCGACTGATGTCGAACAGTGGAAACAAGAGGAGCATGCGTGGCGGGTCGATCTTTCCAGTGTGAGCCAGCCATGACACGCGACGCGCCGACCGACTCCTCGCTTCCCGTCTCCAAACTCGCCTGGTGGCGTCAGGTCGTCTCAACGGTAGCCGCCACGTACCCGATGAAGACAAGGGTGAGGAGCCAGTTGACCGCAGCGACTCCAAACCACAGGATACCACTCAAGAAGCGGCCATTATGGGATTGCTGGGGAACGGGCTACTGGGGAACATTGTGACAGGGCTGGCCATCGGTATCGGCGCGTCCATTGTGGCTCCTGTCGTGATTTCTTTGGTTGTCGCTGCCCTCGGCCTTTCCACTCCATGACTCCGCCTTGGCTCCACCGTGGATCGTCCCCCAGGCATGGCTCAACCCGGCGAGCAGATCCTGGAGTGTGTACGGCTTAGCCAGCACCAAATCTACCCCGGTCCCGGCGAGTTGTGAGGGATCGATCTGATCCCCCCATCCCGTCACGAGCACGACAGGCAGGCGGGGGAGACGTTCCTTGGCCGCCTGGGCCACATCCCACCCGGACATCCCCGGCATGCCTAGATCGGTGAGGAGCAGATCGAACCTGTCGGCCTCCAGTAGGCGGATCCCCTCCTTTCCCCCCACAGCCACCACGGCCTCGTGACCGAGCGTCTGCAAGAAAGCGGCTAAGATCTCCCCGGCAAGCGGCTCGTCGTCGATAACCAGGATCCGCGTGCCGGTCGGACCGTTCGGCGGCGTCGCTGCCTCAGGCGTGACTGTCTCGTGCGCCTCCGGAGTAATCGGCAGGGAGACCGTGACGGTCGTCCGCTTTCCCTCCTCGCTGGCTACCTGAATCTCGCCGTGGTGGCGGCGGACGATCCCATGGACCATACTGAGGCCGAGTCCGGTCCCCTTGACCCCCTTCGTGGTGAAGAACGGATCGAAGATACGCGCTTTGATGCTGTCAGGGATCCCGACCCCGGTATCCGTGATCGTGAGCAGGACGACCCCTCCCGACTCGGGCCGGTAACCCTCGCCCCACTCGCCTCTAGCGATCGATCCTCCGGACCCTTGAGCGGCATCCCTCGTCCCTGGGACCTGCCGCAGCGTGATGGTTACGGTCCCCCCTTGCGGCATCGCATCCAGTGCATTGAAGAGCAGGTTGGTCACGGCCTCTCGGAGCTCTGCGGCATTCCCGAGGACCCGGGGGACAGCCTCGAGTTCCGTCATAATCCGGTAGCCGAGACCACTGGCCTCAGCCTGGTTCTTCCAGCGGGGCCTGGTAGTCTCCAGCACCTGTCTGACCACCTCATCGAAGGCCACCGGTACGAACGGATCCTCCCCCATGGGCCGCGTGAACTCGCGCAGTTTCCGGACGATCTCGGCCCCATCGAGAGCCGCCACTTCCAGTAGCCGCAGGGTCGCCTTGATCTCCGATACCTGGACAGGCCCCAGCGCGAAACGTGTCTGCATGAGCTGCACCTGCCCCAGGATCGAGGTCAGGATATTATTGAAATCGTGAGCTACACCGGAGGCCATCTGCCCCATGGCCCGGAGCCGCGCTGACTCCACAAGTGCCGCGTGGGCGTCCGCGAGGGCCTCGACCTTTTGCTGCAACTCGGCGGCCGTCCGTCTCGCCTCCTCATAGAGGCGGGCATGATCTATGGCCGTCGCCGCCTGGGCGGCAAAGAGCTCCATCATCTGAATCGTCTCACGGTCCAGGGTCCACCCCTCCTCCGGATGTTCGACACCCAGAACACCGATCACTCGTCCCTGCACAACGAGTGGGAGATTCAGGAACCCGTTAGAGGGCAGTCCAATGGGTTGGTCATAAGGCGGCTGAATCGCCACAGCGGTCAGTACCTGTGGATTCCAGAAGACCGGCACGCGGGCATGGTAGGCCTGAACGATAGGATTCTCTGAGTCGGTTACCGGGATCCGTCGCGGCTGCATACTCAAGGCTGTACTGGCCACTGCGCCCAGATACGGCCCTTCGGGATCAGCGAGGAACAGGGTCAGGCGCCGCAGCTTTAAAAGATCCCGCGCGGTCTGCATGATCCGATCGAGACGTTCACGCAGTTCCAGGGGTTCACGGATATGGAGACTCGCATGGAGGAGTTCGAGAGACTGGACAAGCTTCATGGCAACACCTCGATATTTATAGTTATGAAGTCCGTAAGCGATGGATCGGACATTTTACCCTTCCTATATGGTAGGGAGGGATTGTGACGCTTCGATTACGGCCGGGTTTCTCTGACGTAAATTCCGAGGCGGGGCACACAGGGGCCTGACGTGTGTGAGAGAGAGGCGTGAGCGCTGTCCCGATGTATCAGCCGGTGTGGCGCTGCTCTCCTGCTCTTACGCCATCTTCCGGAATGAAAAAGGCGCCGGCAGTAGGTAAGTAATGAATGAAGTTGTTTACACGATCTCCTCGGGAAGCGTAGCATGACAACATGATTGTATTGGCAAATCTCAAGGAGAAGGAGGATCGTCATGGGATTACTGGATAACGGTCTACTGGGCAACGGGTTGAAGGGGAACATCGTGAC
>JANGEZ010000220.1:0-3292 GCA_031838355.1 Candidatus Methylomirabilis sp. bin48
GACCTTATCGCCGATGCCATGGAGAAGGTCGGCAAAGACGGGGTCATCACCGTCGAGGAAGCCAAGAGCATGGAAACGACCCTCGATGTGGTTGAGGGGATGCAGTTTGACCGAGGTTACACCTCGCCTTACTTCGTAACCGATGCTGAGCGGATGGAGGTGGTACTGGAAAACCCTCTGATCCTGATCCACGAAAAGAAGATCAGCAACCTCAAGGATCTCCTGCCGATTCTGGAGCAGATCGCCAAGATGGGCAAGCCGCTGATGGTGATTGCTGAAGAGGTTGAGGGCGAGGCGCTAGCCACCTTGGTGGTCAACAAGTTGCGCGGGACCCTGACCTGTGCGGCGGTTAAGGCTCCAGGCTTTGGCGACCGGCGCAAAGAGATGCTGAAGGACATCGCGGTCCTGACCGGCGGTGAGGTCCTCTCTGAGGAGCTGGGGGTCAAGCTGGAGAACATCCGGCTGGACGACCTGGGTAAGGCGAAGAAAGTGGTGATCGACAAGGAGAATACCACCATCATCGAAGGGGCAGGCTCTCAGAAGGAGATTGAGGCTCGCATCAAGCAGATACGGACCCAGGTCGAGGATACGACCTCGGACTACGACAAGGAGAAGCTGCAGGAGCGGCTTGCCAAGCTCGCCGGCGGCGTGGCGGTCGTCAAGGTTGGAGCAGCTACCGAGATTGCTATGAAGGAGAAGAAAGCCCGCGTTGAGGATGCGCTGAACGCGACTCGTGCGGCCGTCGAAGAAGGAATCATTCCGGGCGGCGGCGTGGCCTTCCTTCGGGCGTCGAGGGTGATCGAAAAGCTGAGGCTCGAAGGCGACGAGAAGATTGGCGGCGACATCGTTCGGCGGGCACTGGAGGAGCCGGTCCGCCAGATCGCCGAGAATGCAGGGGTCGAGGGCTCGATTGTCGTCCAGAAGGTCCGAGAGAAGGACGGTTCGTACGGCTTTAACGCCGAGACGGAGACGTACGAAGATATGATGGCGGCCGGGATCATCGACCCAACCAAGGTGGCTCGAATTGCGCTGCAGAATGCGGCGAGTATCGCCTCACTGATGATCACCACCGAGGCGATGGTGACCGATATTCCGGAGAAGGAGAAGATGCCGGCGATGCCGCCAGGGGGTGGTCACGGGATGGGGGATATGTATTAAGGAGAAGCTGTCAGCTTTCAGCGATCAGCGTGCAAGAAAGGCAGGTCAATAGGCTGAAGACTGAAGGGTGAGAGAACTGAAAAGTGAAAGCCCCCAGGGGGATTCCCCCTGGGGGCTTTTTGTTCATTCAGTTCCTGATCTGATTGTCATTCCGGGCTTGACCCGGAATCCAGTCTTTCTGTTTGTCAGTCTAGCGCCTCGTTGTTTCCTCATGTGGTGTGCTCTGGGTCTTCTCATCAAAGAGGGTAATCTTCCAGGCTTCTCCTGCTTTGGCCTGATCTACGAAGAGGGCGGCCGTCTTGTAAATGGGCTCGGCACCTTTTTTCGGGATAACGATCGTATACAGGGCGTACGAATGCGTCCCCTCTTGGCTCTTTTCCTTCAGGGTGTACGAGATCTCCTGGCCCGCGTCCTTCTCCTTTGAAGCGTCTCCAGTAGGAGCTCCAGGCGCGGCCACGATCTTCTCGGCCATCTCTGGTATAGCCAACGCCGCCGCTTCCTTGATGTTCCCTTTGTGATAGTAGAGATCCATGAACTGGTTTGCCACGGCTAGGGGATCCCCTGCCCCTGCCCCTGCCCCTTTCCCTCCGTCTCCCTCTCCACTGCAGCCGGCAAAGAAAAGTAGGGTTAAGGCGAGCGTTCCCGTCACAACGTTTCTGAGCTTCACTGTTACCTCCGTAGAAAGTTAAAGGGTTAGGACGAATTCTTGTTCCACGTAACGTTTTCCGAATGGCAGGCCATCGATGGGGGAACCAACGGGCAGGCCTATGAAACGGTCCTTCGGCAAGGTCTTCCGGGTTGCCGGGTAACATTGCCCCTAGGCTACCGAATCGCTTCGGTCGTCGTCCAATCCGTTGCTATCACACACTGCATCTGGCCGCTCTAAAGAAGAGCCTTATCTTTCTATCACAATGGATTTATCTTGTCAATCCCCATTATGAGAGGCATAATAGCCCTAATTATGCGCATGCCTGTAAGATACAATTGGATGATTATAGCACAGCCTGCGGGAACACCTTCTGGGACCGTCTGGTACGGGAGCAGCGTATGACCTTTGATGCCTTGTCACTGCCTGGGCCGCTCCGTAAGGGAATAGAGGCGGTCGGTTTTACCCAGTGCACGCCCATCCAGGCCGAGACTCTGCCGCTTGCTCTGGCGGGGAAGGATGTCGCCGGGCAAGCCCAGACCGGAAGCGGCAAGACGGCTGCCTTCCTGATCCCCCTCTTCGTCAGACTGCTCAGTTCAAAGCGCCCCACCCTTCCTGGCGCCCCTCGCGCCCTGATTCTGGCCCCCACGCGTGAGCTTGCGGTGCAGATCCTGTGGGATGCGGATCTGCTGGGTGGGTTCACCGGCCTGACGCGGCTCGCTGTCTATGGAGGAGTGGACTACCAGAAACAGCGGGACGCACTCCAACAGAACGTGGACATACTCATCGGGACGCCTGGGCGGCTCATTGACTACTTCAAGCAGAAGGTCTACGAACTCTCCCAAGTCGAGGTGCTGGTTGTAGACGAGGCCGACCGGATGTTCGACATGGGTTTCATTAAGGATCTTCGCTTCCTGATGAGGCGGCTACCCCCCTACCATAAGCGGCAGTCATTCCTCTTCTCGGCGACGCTCTCATTTCGGGAAATGGAGCTCTCGTATGAGTTTATGAATAACCCGATCAAGGTCGCCATCTCCCCCGAACAGGTCACGGTGGATAAGGTTGAGCACCTGCTCTTTCACGTCGAGAAGAAGGAGAAATTCCGGCTGTTGCGCTGGCTGCTACAGCACGAGACATGGCAACGGATTCTCATTTTCTCGAATACCCGGCAAGGCGTAGAGCGGCTCACCGAAAAGCTGGTCCGGTGTGGCTTACAGGCCGATCTGATCAGCGGCAGCATCGATCAGTCCAAGCGCCTTCGGATCATAGCCAAGTTCAAAGAGGGCACGCTGCCGATCCTGGTGGCGACCGATGTTGCCTCCCGCGGGCTGCACGTCGAGGCGGTCAGCCACGTGATCAACTACGATCTCCCTCAGGATCCGGAAGATTACGTCCACCGGATCGGGCGGACGGCACGGGCCGGGGCGGCCGGTAGAGCGATTAGCCTGGCTGACGAGGAGTACGTCCTGTCGCTCGACGCGATCGAGC
>JANGEZ010000221.1:0-1797 GCA_031838355.1 Candidatus Methylomirabilis sp. bin48
CAGCGGGAAGCCCAGCACGAGACTGAAGTGACACAGATCGTCGAGTAGCTTCAATGAGGGAAGGCGCTCGAAAAGCACTCCTGGATGCTTGGATTTGAGCAGCCATTCCTGAACCAGGAACATCACTGCCACGCAGCAGGCGAGGGCAAAGGCGGCGTTCCCGAGGAGGGTCAGGATCACGTGCATCCAGACCCCGAAGTTTTTCAGCGGCGGGGAGAGGGTTTCTATCGTCTTGGGCAGGGCGGCCGATGCCCCGAGCAGGAGGAGCACCAGCGGGATCGCAAACGAGCCGATCACCTTACTTTCGTAGTGCGTCTCGGTGACGATATACACGGCAACTATGGCCCACGCATAGAAGGCGAGCCAATCGGCAAGATTGGCTGGTGGATGGCCCTGTTGGTAGAGATGAACCACCAGTGCCCCCGTATGCAGAACAAACCCAGCCCGGGCGAGGATACCCGCGATCCGGAGGAGCTTGCCGGGCCGCGCTGCAAGGGAGCCCATATACGCCAGACTCGCGCTCAAGTAGAGCAGCAATGCAAGGTACGTGAAGGTGAGTTCCATCGTCGCATTGAGAGCCGATCTTTGTGTCTATTGCGTGTAGCGTCTATTGCGTCTACGCGATGACGCAACGACCCGATGACGCGATAACACTATTACGGGGCTCTCCGACGCCTCCCCCCTCCCCGGAGGCCCTTGACCTCCTCAACGAACTGACGGACGTCTTTGAACTGGCGATAGACCGATGCAAAGCGGACGTACGCCACCTCATCGATCTCGTAAAGCCGCTCCATAATCAGCTCACCAATCTCAGTAGAAGGCATTTCGCGCTCCGCCTTCTCCGCGAGGCGGCTCTCAATCTCATCGACAATCTTCTCGAGCTGGACAACGCTGACAGGCCGCTTTTGGGTTGCCTTGAGCAATCCCCCCAGAACCTTATGTCGGTCGAATGGTTCCCGGCGTCCATCCGTCTTAATGACCATGAAGTGGATCTCACCGATCCGCTCATAGGTAGTGAAACGCTTGAGGCACTGCTGGCATTGGCGTCGGCGGCGAACCACCGCGCCATCCTTACCCTCACGAGAATCGACGACCTTTTCTTCTAGACTGCTACAGTAGGGACACTTCACAGGCGAGCCCCTTGGAGGATCCTACGCCAGGTGGGGAGAGGAGAGGGCAAGCTGCTCTCGGTACAACGGGAAGGAGTCACACAACTCTTTCACGCGGGCCGCGACCCCGGACAGAGCCGCAGCGTTCGAGCTATCTTTCAGGACGTCAACAATGAGGTTCGCAATCTCCCTCATCTCGCCTTCCCGCATCCCCCGAGTCGTCACTGCCGGCGTCCCGATCCGAATGCCGGAGGTCACAGTCACCTTTTCCTCATCGAAGGGGATAGCGTTCTTGTTGGCCGTGATCCCGGCCTGATCCAGCGCGATCTCAGCCGCCTTCCCCGTCAGCCCTTTCCCACGCAGATCGATCAGGAGGAGATGGGTATCGGTTCCGCCTGAGACTAGCCGGAAGCCGTGCCCTTGCAGCGCCTCCGCCAACGCCTTCGCATTCGCCACGATCTGGCGCTGATACGAGGCGAACTCCGGCGAGAGCGCCTCAGCAAACGCCACCGCCTTGGCCGCAATAATGTGCATCAGCGGACCGCCCTGCATTCCGGGAAAGACCTGCTTGTTCAAGACCGGGGCATATTCCGCCTTACACATAATCATCCCACCTCGCGGGCCCCGAAGCGTCTTGTGGGTGGTGGTGGTGACGAACTCGGCGTGGGGGACGGGGCTTGGGTGCAGC
>JANGEZ010000222.1:0-6125 GCA_031838355.1 Candidatus Methylomirabilis sp. bin48
AATCAGATCTCTAGTGGGATACCGCAGACCACGTACAGGTCTATCCAGCAGAATATCCAATAGTTGGTTTCCGTGCCAGCGTTTTAATGAACTCCCCCACAGCGAGCTGCGGGGTGTCTTCTGTTCTGGCCCGTCATTCCGGGCTTGACACGCCTGCCCCGTACTGAATACGGGGGAATCCAGTCTGGCCCTCTGGATACCGGCGCCTGCCCCGGACTCCGATCCGGGGTCCGCCGGTATGACGAACTCGCGGCACGCCGCGGGGAATGAACCCCCAGTGGATTCAAGGATGTTCCAAGGCGTGTGTCAGGAGTATCGTGCTGCATTGCACGCACCACTATCGTAGAGTCCGTCCGAGAACCGTCGGCGAGTATCTATTCGACGAACATGAGATAATGACAGGAATGAAGACTACGCAATACTTTGACCACGTGCGGAAGCGGCCTGATCGTGCTATCATCACAGATGCGTGGATCAAAGAAGTTATTGATAACGTGATAGAAACAAGGGTTCAGGCTGATGCCAAGTTCAAGAAATGGGCATTCATCAAGGATGTCGGACGGTTCCTTCGGGTGATCTTGCTGGAAGACGGCGAAACGGTTCACAACGCGTTCTTCGACAGGGGATACACGGAGAAGGGCATATGAAAGTCAAGTACTTCGCAGACACTGACACGGCCTTGATCGAGTTCACTGAGAACCCTGTGAATGAAACCAAGGAAATCAGCGAGAACATCTACGTAGATCTAGACGCCACCGGTAATCTCGTCAGCATGACCATCGAGCATGCCAAGGCAAACGCGGGTCTCAAGGAGTTCTCATTTGTGGAAGTGGCCGGCAAGACATCCTGAGATACGCCGAACAAGGCATTGTAGTCGACCTGTCACGCTTGCAATTCGCCCTTCAGTTTCAATCCTGAGGCAGAGGTTCGTCAGGAGGCGGGCGGTGACGCGGAAGCTGCCCACAAACGCCTGGCGGCCATCGACGAAGTCCATGTCCTCAAGGCTGACGACGCCACCCTTGTCCTCGCCGAACGGCTTGTTTCCGAAGATCCGATCCCGCGAGAGTCCACCGCAGATGCTCTCCATATTGCTATCGCTGCCGTAAGTGGATGAGGTCCGACGGATTCGGCATGCCTACGCCGAACGCTTCGGTTTCGATCTGCGTGCGATGGTCGCTGATCTGCGCCGCAAAGAGCAAGAGCACCCCGATCGCCTCGTTTCCTTCGATCCTAAGCCCGTCCGGCGCCTGAAGACAGCATAAGGATCGGAGAACAAACCGCTGACAGGTCGGGAGTCAGTCCATAGCCATGCAGCCTGTGCATCTTCCGTTTAGTTCGGGCGAGGGCCGGACTGACCCGCAAGGAAAGGAGGTAATACGGAACGGGCTACCGACACATCCCCACTTGCTGCTTGACAGCAGACCAGCGTCATTATAGGGTTCACTGCGAGTTGAGACCGCAACAATGTGGGCTGCTTAACAATGTTTTGCGGGGAGGGCTAGCGTGGCCCTGCAACACCTTTCAAGGTGTGTTCCCCAGCGCCCAAGTCAAGCGCCTTCAGCATCTGTGCAGCAAGGATGCCAAAGGCGTTTTCGTTTTTGATTTCCATCGAGGGTCGTTCTCACGACATCGGTCTCAACCCATAAAAAGCGATCTGCCTAAGGCCTGTAAGGCAGAGCGCGTCAAGTGGACTCCAGGCCGGGTCGAAACGCACGTGTGGGGCAGCACGTTTACGTTTACCCTGCCCAGGCGGCCCCTGGCGCAGGCCCATGACACGATACCCCTTGCCGACGCGGAGCACACACGATGATTCCCAGCCACAGCAAGATCCTGATCGTGGACGACGACCCAGACATTCGGGAGGTGATGCGTGATCGGCTGAAGGCCATGGGGTTCGAGGTCGTGGAGGCGGCAGACGGTGCCCAGGCGCTGACGCGACTGAGAGAGAGCTCGCTGACGATCACCCTCCTGGACCTTATGATGCCGAAGAAGAGTGGTCTCGAGGTACTGAAGGCGATTCGTGAGGAGGGGCTCGAGACGACCACCATCGTGATGACCGCGTATGGCACCATCGATAAGGCCGTGGAGGCGATGCGGGCCGGCGCGTACGACTTCTTGACCAAACCGTTTCATCCGGGTCATCTGGAAGTGGTTATCGGCAAAGCGCTGGAACGGGAGGCCTTGAAACGGGACAACCTGCTGCTGTCAGGAGAGGTCAGGGGACAAGATCGACCGATCATCGGTCACAGTCCGTCGATCCTGAATGCCATCGAGGTCGCCAAGCGAGCGGCGGCCAGCAGTTCGACGATCCTCTTGCAGGGGGAGACCGGAACCGGGAAGGAGGTGTTCGCGAGAGCTATCCATCAATGGAGCTCACGGCGGGATCAGCCCTTTGTGGTGGTGAACTGCGTGGCATTATCGGAAGAGCTGCTTGAGAGCGAGCTGTTCGGACATGAGCGCGGGGCCTTTACGGGCGCCCACCAGCGCACGTGCGGGAAGCTGGAGCTGGCCGACGGGGGAACGGCCTTCCTCGATGAAATCGGCGACCTGAAGCCGCACCTCCAGGCGAAGCTGCTGCGCGTCCTTCAAGAGCATGAGTTTGAACGGGTCGGCGGGACGAAGCCGATCCGGGTCGATCTCCGCTTCGTCGCTGCCACGAACCGACGTCTGGACAACGCGATCCGCGAGGGGGTGTTCCGCGAAGATCTCTACTACCGCCTCAATGTCATCACCGTCTCGCTTCCCCCACTTCGAGACCGCCCCGAGGACATTGTCCCCCTCACTAATCACTTCCTGGCCCAATACTGCGGCCGCTTGGGAAAGCGAATCAAAGAAATCACGCCGGATGCATGGGAGTTGCTGCACCATTACCACTGGCCCGGCAATGTGAGGGAGCTGGCGAACTTTATCGAGCGGGCCGTGGTCCTGAGTACCCGCGATCGGATCACCTCGGACGACCTGCCACTGACTGTCTTTGCCGGCGCACCGGAGTCGCCCGCCGGAGAAGCACCTCGCGACTTCCATGAAACTGTGGTGGCGTACAAACGACAGATCATCCGGGAGGCCCTGCACCGCTCAGGGGGCAATCAATCGAAGGCCGCGAGCGCCCTCGGCCTGCAGCGGACCTACCTTGCCCGCCTGATCAAGGAATTACAGGTAGGTGAGAAGAGTTGAGAAAAGGCCAATAAAAAGACTCGCCCATTTCCCCACCCTCCCCCATCAAGGGGGGGGATTCCCGATTCCTCTTCATCTCAACGCCAGCCCCTGCGGATAATCTCGACCGTTAGGCGTCTCGGACGCACATGTCCTGCACTGGTCAGGATGGGGGTGAGGACTCGTGTCCGTGAGCGGAGATCACCCCCAGTTGCTGCATGACGAACCCAAGGAAGTTGTGTTGCGCCCATCGCTCCACGATCTTCCCTCCCTCGATCCGGTAGATGACAATGCCGGTCATCTCTACCGGCTTCCCAGTTGGCGCGATACCCTTGAACTCGCCTTTATGCGTTCCGGTTCCGCTCACTCGGACCACCACCCGGTCCCCCTCGGCGATCAGATCGTGGATGGTATGGGTGCCGTCAGGGTACGCGGTCGCAAACACCTTGAACGCCTGCTTGATCCCTTCTAACCCTGGTTTGAGATCAGGGATCGGCGGTGGATCGTGGTCGATCAGATCGGCGGAGAAGAACTCATCCATCGCCGCAAAATTCTGCTTATCGGTCTCCTCGTAGAGACGACGTACTAGACGTTTGTTGTCTTCGGTCGACATTGTATCCCTCCTCAACATGAGTACTGCCGTCGCAGGACTGAACGCGAGACTTATCGGTTATTTCGAAGAGCGGCGAAGCTCGCGATCAATAAGACGCTGAAACGTCTCCAATGGCAGGGCGCCAACAACAAGCCGCCCGTTGATAAAAAAGGTCGGGGTCCCGGTGATGCCGAGGCGTGTCCCTTCCTGCACATCAGCGGCGACCGCTACTGCGTGTCTTCCACTGTCCAAACAGGTAGCGAAACTTTTGACATCGAGCTTCAACTGCTCAGCGAATCGCTTAAAGTCTGCGGTCGTCGCCTGAGCCTGAGACTCAAAGAGGAGGTCGTGGTATTGCCAGAACATTCCCTTCTCGCCAGCGCATCGCGCCGCCTCGGCCGCCTTCGATGCCTTGGGATGAAGGCTGGCGATTGGAAAGTCCCGGAACGCCAACCGCACCTGCTGAGGGTAGAGCCGCACCACCTCTTTCAGTGTCGCGATGACCCGACTGCAGTACGGACACTGAAAGTCGGAGAACTCGATAATGGTGACCGGCGCATCCTTGGGACCTTGGGCAAAAGCCCCTTCCGCGCTCACATGGACCCGAGTCGGCTCTGGCTCTTCCAGGAAGCGCTCGACCTTGGTGCGTTGCTTGAGGCCGGCCAGATAGGCGTGATGGCTGGCCTGTACCTTCTGCTCTTTCAGATATTCACGGACCTTGGGCCGAAGCTCTGCCGGGTCGCCCTGAAGACGCGCCTTGTTCTGCGTCATGAATGTCGTAACCTCTGCGTCGGTGACCTCAGCGACCTTCGAGGCAACCTCGGCCTTCAACAACTCCTCAACCGTGATCCCACGACGCTTGGCCTCGAGCGCCAGAAGGCGCTCCCCGATCAGGTCCTCCAACTTCGACTCCATGAGCTGGAATTTCTGATCTTGCAACTTGGCAAGCTGCGGGGCTAGAGCCTTCTCCAGCTCATCAAGCGTCACTACCTGCCCATCCACCCTTGCAGCCACTCCCGGTTCTACCGGTTTGACTGGCGGCTCGCCGCCAAACGCAGACTGCCCCCACAGAACTGCCCATAGGAGGAAGGCTGCACCGATCGCAATGGCCCGGCCTTCAGATCTGCTCTTTCCCATTAACAGCATAATACCCTCCTTGTCGTTGGTGTCAGGCGTAACGATCCAATGATGCGCTGGTTGCGCTAGGCTTGCACCAGAAAGTTTCGCATCATGTCCAGGTCTTCGTGCTCGAGGTTGTGGCAATGATACAGATACAGACCCGTGAAATGGTCAAAGCGTTTGAGGATCGTCACCTTTTCCCCTGGCATCACCAGCACCGTATCCTTCCAGCCGTTATCCACAAATCCTTGGCTGACCGAAGCGTACTGTCGTTCAAATCCGGGGGCCATCTCCCGCTTGAGGACCTGAAACTGTTGTCCATGGATGTGCATCGGGTGGGCCATCATCATCCCGCGGGCACGGTGGTCCCGATTCACGAATTCCAGCACCTGCAAGGTATTCAGTGGGATGATCTCCTCTTCGGCTACCCTGGTCAGTTCAAACGAGCGGCCGTTCAGTCGTGGCGACATACCCATCATCGACAGGTGAATGGATCTTGGCTTCTGGGCATTGGCAGCGTCTTGCGGCCGGTACCGCTGAATCTGCGATAAACGGCGTGGGAGGACACGCTGATCAGGTTCCTCCCGCACAATGCGAACCGTCAGGATGGGGTACTCCGCCCCGTGAGGCAGAGCGGCGCCCATCCCGCCCATCATCCCGCCTCGCATGCCGCGCCCCATCCCCATCATGCCACCGCCCATACCCATCATGGGCATCACGCCGGAGAAGGCAGCGCTGCGCAGCGTAATTTCCTCACCGAGCTTTCGGCCGCGGAAGTCCGCCCAAAGGTCTACTCGTTCACCGGGGGCCAGCATCAGATAGTTGCGGACCTCTGGACTCTCTAGCAGTCCCCCATCGGTACCGATCACGGTCAACGGGCTCCCGTCGCTCCAGGCCAACTTATAGATGCGGGAATTGGAACCATTGAGGATCCGAAGGCGGTGGGCCCGGGTAGCCACCGGGAGGACAAAATCCGGCTTACCGTTGACCAGCACTCGATCGCCTAAGAACCCCCTCCACCGATCATGCATGTGCGCGATATAGCGCAACTGGTTCTGGTCATCAAAGCTGCGATCCTGAATGACCAGTGGAATATCATGCTCATCGCGCGGCAGATCCAGCGATTGCTCCTCAGCATCAGTCACGAGGATCAAACCCGCCAGACCGTAATAGGCCTGCTCAGCGGTCCGATGGTGGGAGTGCGGGTGAAACCAATGGGTGCCGGCACGATTGAGGACCGTGAATTCGTAGACAGAGGTCT
>JANGEZ010000223.1:0-1831 GCA_031838355.1 Candidatus Methylomirabilis sp. bin48
ACCGTCACGAAGGCGGGACGCTTGGGTAACCGAGCCGAGAGGCCGGCCAGCTTCTCTTTGAGGACTTCGGGCCTGTCTTTCTCTTCGGCCGGCAGCTCTTCGATGCCCCAATCGAGAAGTTGGACCCGCCCAAATGCTTTGCTCAACAAGGCATGGCAGAGCAGGCCACCCCGGATGTCGATGCCTAGGCTGACTTTCCGTCTTGGGATCAGCTCGCCGAGCGTCATGAACTGCCCTGCACGGGATTCAGGCTCCAGAGCTTGATCGAGAGTTTCGATCGGCCGGGCATCCCGTCGTTTCGCAGGATGGCGGCCACGCGAACCGTAAGCCTCGATCCCGTCATCCGCGCAGCCGATTCGACGGAGAAGTTTTTCGCGCTCACCGTGGCAGTCTGACTGAGTTCTGCAAGAATCTGCGTCGGGTTCGCTGGGCCCGGCTGGCCTCCAGGCACCACCGCGAACCCCTGCCGACCGCCCCCAAAGATGGCATTGATGAGCTCGGTGAACGTCCCCACGTCCTTGAACGGCTGCAGGGTGCGCCGGTCGAGAACGGCTTTGACCTCTGCCGCCGTCAGCCCGAGCGCCATCAAGATCTCGGGACTGGCAGTGTTGACATTCACCTTCCCAGAGGAATAGATAGACAAGTGCCGGGCAACCCCAAGAGACTCGCCGGGCTGAAGCTCACGTTCCCACGGAAGCCGCGCCTCCAGTTCAGCCCGCCGCTGCAAATTGGCGACGTTGCCGTACAGGATCTCCGGCGTCATTCCTTTGACCAGGAGCAGCTCGTCGATGGTATCGAAGTCCCCGTTCTTCGCCCGGTATGGGCTGGGGAGGGACAGGTAGTAGTCGTCCTCGACGCCACTCACGCGGTGGAGAGTGTCGGCGTCGCGCCAGTCCTGGATCGAATCAACGATGGTAGAAAGCAGCTTGTCATCCGTGACGCCCGAGTTGGAGAACAGCCGGCGAAGCATCGCGTCATATTGGGGGGTGATCTGCCCGTTCAGGAAAATCTTACTCTCCTCATCCCTGACCGCCACCCAGTAATGCCCACCGCCCAACGCCACATTCTCGTAGGCGGCCGGATTGGTACGCCAGTGCTCGTCCATGGCGTCGTAGCTCTTCGAGTCGGGCGGGACATCGCGGTCGGCATTGATGATCTCTGCCGCCGCCCGATAGACACCGGCCTCCGCCAGGTAGTAGGCTTCTGCCTGCTGCCTGAAGTTGCCGGCCGCGGCTAGTTCTGTGCGCATCGAAAAGGTAAAGGCCGTAAACACGACACTCAGAAATGTCAGGATCCAAAGCACGACCACAAGTGCCAATCCACTCTGGCTAGAAACGGGTGTCGGGTGTCGGGTGTCGGGTGTCGGGTTCCGCACCTTGAACCTTGAACTTTGAACATCGAACTTTGAACCTTGAACCTCGCACATGCTCATAGCGTTCGTCCCACTTGCACCGGAAAGACCAGCGGCGGCAGGATCAATTCACGAACCCCCTGCGATCTCGTCTGTCTAATCGTGAGGGTAAGCTCGACGGCCAGCGGCATACGATCAGAGCCCTTCAGGGCGCGCTGCCCCGGGGAAGGAATCGATCCCCGCATTGCGGGCTGAACCGTCCCATCCTGGGAAGGGTCCCAGGAATCGCGCCAGGCGGGGGGGAGGTTTTCCTCCGATCTGCCCTCCGGCACCAGGTACCGAAAGCGCGCCTGCAACACCCGCTCATCGAGCGGTTTGACCGACTCCTCGAGCGAGGCGGATGCCTGAGTAGCAAGAGGGTAGCTTCCTGTGGCCACCAGTCCCCGATCAGGCTCGACGGCATAGGCCACGATCCTGATC
>JANGEZ010000224.1:0-7230 GCA_031838355.1 Candidatus Methylomirabilis sp. bin48
AGGGCAGCGCCCTGGCTTCAACTCGCTCTGGAAGCAGGAATAGTCGGTAGGCCCCTTCCTTGGCACGATAGACACTTTCAAAGGCCGGGGTTGCGGAACCAAGGAGGACTGCGATCCCAAGCATCTGCCCTCTGGCCAGGGCTACGTCCCTCGCGTGGTATCGTGGCTCATCTTGCTGCTTATAAGAGGCGTCGTGCTCTTCATCGACTACGATGAGGCTCAGGCGGGAGAGGGGAGCGAAGACTGCGGATCGAGTACCCACGACGATATCGGCCATCCCGCGCTTGATGCGGCGCCACTGATCCAGCCGCTCGCCAGGTGAGAGGCCACTGTGCAGCAATGCGACCCGGTCCCCGAAGCGGGAGCGGAATCGATCGGCAGTAACAGGGGTCAAGGCGATTTCCGGAACGAGCACGAGCGCCTGCCTTCCCTGCCGTACCACCTCGCCGATTACCCGAAGATAGACCTCTGTTTTCCCGCTCCCCGTTGCGCCATGGAGCAGCGCCGGGAAAAATGTGTGAGAGGACAGTCCCTCCATGAGCCCGTCAATCGCTGTTTGTTGGGCTGGGTTAGGCTCGGGCCATGATCCAGTGGCAGCAGCGGTCTCTTCCCAGGGAGACCGCTCAACCTCCTCCGTGACTCGACGGATGAAGCCTTTGGCGATGAGGCCGCGAACCCCGGAGGCGCCAGCGAGGACTGTGGCCTCCGCAGACGTAAGCTTTGAGCCGGATTGCAGCAGGCGCTCGAGTAGCGAGGCCTGCCGCGGCGCCCGGTGTCGGAGAGCGGCCAACTCGGCCTCCGCCGCGGCGTGGTCGACGGCTAGGCTGAGCAAGGACCGAGAGGCAGGCCGAATCAATGGTAGACATTCGCGGTATTCCACCTTCGCCAGGTTTTGTCTGACAAGCATGCGGATGAGCCGATCAACCTCTTCGTTCGGCCACCGCTGTTTGAGGGATGAAAGCAGCATCCGACGTTGTGCTTGCAGGGAGGCAAGCATCTGCTGCTGGATGGGGCCAAGCTTGCCGGCTTCTTGGGCGAGGCGCTCCCCGCTTAACGCATGCGGGAACAGGTCCGGAGACTCGATGAGCTCGACAGTTCGGGCCGTCCTACGATCGATCCCGGGGGGCAGGGCTGCCCGAATAACCAGCCCCCACGACGTCAGATAGTAGTCCGCTACGAGACGTGTTAGCTTCAGCATGTGGTGGTCGAGCAGCGGCTCCGGGTCCAGGATTGCGTCGATCGGCTTGAGGTCCGGAGGGGTAACTTGTCCGGAGGAGAGGAAACCGACAATATAACCGGTCACCATGCGTGGGCCGAGCGGGACGAGGGCTCGCTTACCGACCTCAACCTGGCTCTGTAGGGCGGGCGGGATGGTATACGTCAGGACCCTACGTGGCGGGACCGGCAGGGCGATTTCAGCGAGAAAATGGTCAGGTTCGATGGCCATACCCCGACTATAGCCGAGGCGACCCTCCCCTGTAAAGGATCGTGGCGAAGATGAAGACTGTCTACTGTCTAGAAAAGACTTCCTGGTCGAAGACCGACTATGGTCATTGAGCTTAAGCTAGTCCGTCCTTTGGGCCGGCATGTGACCCGGATCAGATCCACCAGATCGCCACAGGCTACTCTGACAATCCCAGAAACGGTCTCAAAGACTTCCGGGGCGATCCAGCTCATTCCGCCGTGCCTATCTGAGGTGCACGGACCTGCACTTTGTGCCGCAGATTTTTCTTCATTTTTGGCGACGCAGAACTTAGACCGGCCGTCTCCTTGATTGTTGCTGTGACGAATCTCGACGGCCGTGCGGAGACAAGGCCAAAGAAGTAGGTACTATCGCCCTCGCTATGAGGGCGCCCGGCGCAGATGGGAGAGTCGAAACGAAACGTGAGCATGTTGTGGTATCGCTCAAAGGAATCGAGGCCTATCTTTCCCGGACCGCCGCTAGTGACGACATAGGCCAGATCTCCTGCCTTCCCATCGCCATTATAATCCAGTGTGTCGATGATGGGACCGAACTCAAGCGCTATAGACTGCAGACAAGGCATGTACTTGACCTTACCGACATCCTCGACATCAACCATGGTCTCAACGGCCTTCGAGAGATCAATCCGGTACTCATACCCGTACAGACCACTCGCCGGCGTACCCGACTTGCCCGCGAAGGAGCGAGTCTGGAGGAAACTCGTTCCCCCAGACGACATCGGGATAGGCGTGGTACTACTGTTGGTAAAGGTCACCGCACAGGATGGATCGAAGAGGCAGTAAATGGCTGAAGCGCGTACATTAACGGCTTTGAGGCGGAGTTCGCTCCTGCTCCGGCATCCCGTAGTAAGGACCAAACCCAGCACCACACAGATCAAGGCAGTTACCCTTCCGGTCATCCCCGTACTCCCCCTTTCCCCCATAGTCACGCCTGGGCGTCAAGAAGCATTCATCTGTTTTCTTTATGATCGGCTCACAGGCGCTCAGCGGTTTCTCAAGTCCGAGCTGAAAAGATGAGCATGTTGCCAACTCTGTGCCCGCGCACTACGTCCGCCTATCCTCCACTCTCCCGCCTTCTTTTAGAGGAGGAGACGTCTCCTGATCCACCTATCTCACATTCGGACTCTATTATAGCAACTTGATGGCCTCTTGCGTACGATGAAAATGAGCTCTATCGAAATCAGGTAACACAGTGGGCAACTACGATAGCGTCGAGACACACCAGCGTATTCTTGAACTGGTACGGCGTACCGAACAGCCCGGTGGTACGCCTGCAGGTAGAATCAGATCTGCGGGAAGAGTTGCCATGGACGGTGTGCATTGGCCGAGGCGCTGGCAGAGCGTGTCGGTGCCATGATGCCCGGATGAACGAGCGTACCCGCGCAGGGCTGTAGAGTCCCTGCCGAGGATTTATTCGTAGCGCCTGGACGGGCTCTCCTGGAAGATGCCCACTGAATCCGCGCCCTATGTTTTCTTTCCTACCAGCTTTAGGAACTCACTGTTGTCGAGGGGGCGTTCCCGAGGCGTAAAATAGTCCTTTGGGAACCAGATGAGCTTGAGCACTATGCTTTTTAGTCCCCCCTCAGCGTGGACGCTGGAGAGAGCGAGCGCGATTCGGTTGCCATCAGGGAAGAGGGTGTTGTCGGTAAGGGGGAAGTCGAAGTGGGTGAGGGTGAACGCCACGCTTGAGTCCAGCGACCCCCCTTTCGTGCTGATGGCGACGAGCTGTACCTTCAATCGATGATTGGCCCAGTCGGCTTCGTCTACGACAACGGTCAATCGGTGTTTCCCGTCGGGTGAAGTTAAGTCACCAATTGGCTCTTGCAATGTCGCCACCACCTGATACGGCCGCTGCTCATTGGCGGCGAGCGAATCAAACACCGCTTTCTGCGAGGGGGTCAGCGGCGGCTCCGTGATGGTCAGCATGTCAACCCTAGCTCCTACCCCATCAGAGCTATTGGCGCTCCCCTCCTTTCTCAGCGAGGCGATCTGCCGATCAATGATCCGGTCAGCGACCGATCTCAACGACCTGCGCGCTTCCTGTGCCCCCTCGTTGGCGAGTCGCTTGTCCACCCGATCGAACAACGGCTTCAACTCGAAATGCTCATGAAAATTGAGGGCGAGCAGCTCCACCACCAGTCGTTCCCCGTCGGCGGACATACCGTCTCCTCGCTTCGATCCGGCGATCGGATCGATGAGGCTGCTGAACATGGAAGCCCGGAGCTGACTCTCGGCCTTTTCGCGCTCACTGAGTAAGGTTGCGCCGGACATTTGCCCCTGAAATTTGTTCGCATAGTAAGCCCCTACCCAAGTCGCGACAGCAACCACAACAGGCACGGCCACCTTGGCAATTGCATTGATCCAATCTAGGATGCGCCCTGAATGTTGCCCCCCCGGGGCTGGCTGCGAACTCGACCCCTCTTCCGGGTTACCTGGCATGCTTCGCTCCATCCCTCACTTTAGGTAGATATTTTGCTGAAGCGGTTCGGGATGGCTCTGGATCACTGCGCTCCTGCCATCGCTAAACTCCACTGTATAGTTGCCAGGAGGCAGGAAAATACTATACCCCCCGCGATCATCAGTTTTCACGCGGTCGTTGACTACCTTGCCTGCGGAATCTTTCACGTGGAAAGTCCCCCCCGCTTGAAATTTCCCCTTCGTATCATTGACGCGCCCGGATACCAAACCTGCATCGGCAGGGATCGGCCCAAAGAAAGCCAGGGTCGCCGTGAGCAAGATGCCGACGCCAGTGAACCGAAGCTTGTGCCACCCCATCCTTAGCATGGACTACCTCCTTGATTGCCTCTGAATCTGTTCATCTTTCGCCTTTCCCGACATGGCTTGAGCGTGACGCCAAGAATCGGATCTTCACGTTACCTCGAGACCAGCACGACGATGCTCCGCCCCTGTACCGAGCAGACATGACCAGCGAACTCCGCCTCATCCCCCGGATCCGCGATGTCGTGGGGCGAGGGCGCAGCCGTGTCGATCGCCCTGAACCACCGCTTACCTGTGAGCGACGGGATCTCAAACTCGAGGCTCTCCCAGTACATGTTCAGCAGGACGTGAATGTCCGGCTCGCCATCAAACCCGCCCAGGGTCATCCCCAGCGCCCTAGCCTTCTGGTCGGACCACCCGGGCTGATTCAATGTGCAGCCATGCCAGGAGACATCTGCCAAGCCTCGTTCATTGACTGCCCCACTAAAGAAGAAACGCTGACGAAGGGTGGAATGGGTTTTCCGGAATTCGATCATCCGCCTCCAGAAGCGAAACATATCATGGTGCTTCTGCGTCAGGGTCCAGTCAAACCACCCGATCTCATTATCCTGGCAATAGGCGTTATTGTTTCCCTTCTGCGTCCGGCGGACCTCATCCCCGGATAAGATCATCGGTACCCCGCGTGAGAGCAGCAAGATCGTGGCGAAGCTCTTGACCTGGCGATCCCGGAGCACCTCAACGGCGGCATCGGTCGTCCCCCCCTCCACCCCGCAGTTCCAGCTCAGGTTGTCGTTAATCCCGTCCCGGTTACCCTCCCCGTTTCCCTCATTGTGCTTTGCGGTATAGGAAACTAGGTCATTTAAGGTAAAACCATCATGACAGGTGATGAAGTTGATGCTGTTGATGGGGAGTTCGCCGTGCGGCTGATACAGGTCGGCGCTCCCCGCCAACCGCGATGCCACGGCGCCGACCAGGCCCGACTCCCCTTTGACAAAGCGGCGGATATCGTCGCGATAGCGCCCATTCCACTCCGCCCAGCGGTCGCCGGGGAAATGGCCGATCTGGTACAGTCCGGCGGCATCCCACGCCTCGGCGATCACCTTCGTGTCCGCCAGCTCCTCATCCAGTTCGATCTGCCAGACAACAGGCGGATGCGGGAGGGGGCTGCCATCCTCGCCTCGTGACAGAATGGAGCCCTCGTCGAACCGGAATCCATCCACGTGGGCTTCTCGAACCCAGTACCGCAGACACTCTACGATGAGTTTCTGCGCGATTGGATGGTTGCAGTTAAAGGTGTTGCCGCACCCCGAGTAGTCGAGGTAGAACTGTCTGTCCCATGGCACCAGGAAGTAATAGACGCGATTATCGATCCCTTTGAAGGAGAAGACGGGTCCCTGGTGGTTCCCCTCATCCGTATGATTGAAGACCACATCCAGAATCACCTCGATGCCGGCTTTGTGCAGTGCTTTCACCATATCACGAAACTCCCGGAGATGGGAGCCGCTTTCCGGGGACACGCAATAGGCGGATTGCGGCGCGAAGAAGCCCATAGTGCTATACCCCCAGTAGTTCCGGAGAGGCTCGCCATCCACCACATGGAGGATGTCCGTTTCGTCAAAGTCAAAGATTGGCAGCAATTCTACTGCGGTGATACCCAACTCCTTCAGGTAGGGGATCTTCTCGATGATGCCCGAGAAGGTGCCGGGGTGCTTGACCCCGGATGAGGGCGACTTGGTGAAGCCGCTCGCATGCAGCTCATAGATGATCGTCTCCTCCATGGGCCGATTGAGGGGCCGATCCCCTTCCCAGTCATACCCCGACGTATCGATTACGACGGAGCGCATCGAGGTCTTGAGGTTATCATCGGGTCCGCACGCGTCCGCGCGCTTCCAGAGGCTGTTCGTGTTGCCTCTGGCGTATGGGTCGATCAGTGCCTTTTTCCGATCGAAGCGATGGCCTGCGCAAAGATCCGAGGGACCATCCACGCGGTAGGCATAGAGAATGCCCGGTATTGCCCCCCGCACGTAGGCATGCCAGAAATGGAAGGTCTTGTTGACAAACGGATCGAGCTGAATTGTCTGGAACGGCTCCGGGGCATCATGCCTCTCGAAGAGTAGCAGTTCGACGCCGGTGGCATTCTCTGTAAAGAGCGAGAAGTTCACCCCATTCTGATCGGGGGTTGCCCCAAGCGGATAGGGAGACCCCTTCTCTACCTGAAGTAGATTCTTGACAGCAACGGCCGCCATCGAGTTTGCCCTCTTGAAAGACAGATCAGCCCTGCCCCCGGTAGTCCAGCCACGACGAAGTTGTTGACCGATGCAATCTTTAAAGCTTGAACGCCCCGGTATCCACCCACTCGTTTTTCAGGAGTGACCACCAATCTTCGGCCAGCCCTTTCAACACATAGTCGTAAGGGAGCCAGCCATATCCGTGATCGCCCCATCCTGTTCCCCAGGAGTTTCGGATGAGCAGTGCCCCTACGGTTTCGACACCTCCTGGGTTCGTGTTCTTAATCTTCATGGCGTTATCATATCCCACGGCTACGATGGCATGACCGCCTGCCACCTTTTCCCCAATGGTAGGGCAGGGGATCTTGCCGCTCCCATCCGCCTGGGAGATCGACGTGTAGACCGTAAACCCGAACATTGACGGCAGCCCCGCCGCCAGATTGGTCTTGATCCGGGTGAGCAAGATCGGTTTGCTGGTGCCGGTCGGATCGAGCCGGTAGTATTGAATCGCCTGATAGTTCTGAGCAAAGGCGTAACAAAAGGCGGTCGGCTCTTTGTCGAAGTCGGCAATACTGTACTTCCAGTACTCCTCAGGCGGGACGCCGAACAACACCAGAGCCCCCATCGTACTCCTGAGGAAGGCGCCTGTATCCCCGGTAGAATGCATCAGGTTCCTGGTCGCCTTGTACAGAAAGAGGCGGGAGGCGTCCAGGTGGAGTCCGAAGGCCCGGCGCTCAAAGTACTCCACCACCCCCACCCCCGCATTGGCCGTACAGGAACCCAAGGCACCCTGATCCTCAAT
>JANGEZ010000225.1:0-3036 GCA_031838355.1 Candidatus Methylomirabilis sp. bin48
CCTTAAGTTGTGCTTATACCATCACCACCTATCATGGTCAAGATCATTCAACCGGCGTGTTGGTAGCATGTGAAATGTCCGCCTCGCGTAGTAAATGAAATGTCCGCTTTCCCAGGAGAGGGGGTAGGCTACGGTCTCTTCAAGAAGGCAGGAGGCCCTGATGGAATCCCGAGCCCCCCAGCCTCCGCCGTGGAGCGGGCGATGACGGTGCAAGCGGGTGATCCTTGCGAGCGATTGATGGACGACTCAAGTGGTACCTCAAGCGGCTGAGATCCCTGGGAGCTGATGCGCCGGTGGCAAGCCGCGCTATGAGCGGGGAGGCAATGGCCTCTTCAATCGGCGCAGACAGCAATCCTCGCCGAAACGGATACCGCTGGAGGTCGTGCGCCAGGGGCCGCCCTGTATCGGGAGCGACACTTCGCCATGTCGCTGCACTTCCATGAGAAGTTCTAAGCCGAGCAGTAAGATCACGCTCTACTATACCTGGGTCAAGACAGGCTTAGCGTAGATTACGCGGATTATAACGTCGAGCAACCTGGCGGTCAACTGTTTGAACTGGATGCATCAGTTTGGCGAATGAGGGAGGGTAAGGTACAGGCGTAGCGGAACGACGAGCGGCGGGCAATCCTTATCGAAAGATTTACGACCCCTCAGGAGAAACCGGGCACTTCAACAAGGAGACCTTCCCGCTGCTGCCATCTATCCTGACCCGGCTCCTATCCGGGAGCAGCAGCGAGGCATTTTCCAATATCACAGCGGGGACCCCACTCTCACGGGCCAGGCACGCGCCGTGCGCAAGAATGCCTCCGGTCTCCATCACCAGTCCGGCCGCCCCCCTGATGTGAAGGAACATGCCGAGACTCACCGCCGGAACGACAATAACGTCATGGGCGTGGCAGCCGTTCCCATTGCTCAATGAGTCGAGCCTATCGGGATCGATAATCCGCACCGTCCCCACCGCCTCACCGGAAGAGACGGGGACGGCCTGAAATTCCTGCGAGGCATCAAGCATTGGCGGCCTACCAATCTCCTCAAGCGAGCTCTCAAAGATCACTCTCGGCATCCACTTGCGCTTTGAGAACAGCAGCGCGATCTCCCGCTCCTCGCGTCTGACCCGCATCTTTTCTCGTGTAGGTTTGAGATCGCTGAGCAGTTCCGGGAGCTCCGCCGGAAACAGGTAGAAGATCTCTTCGGGCCGAAGCGTAAGCTTTTGGCTTAAGACCATCAGCACCCGCCGAATGAATGCGTACTCCGCAACCAGGTAATACTTGATCGTCTCGCGGAGCGGCAGGTATCGTTGGGCATGATCGAGATCCGCGAACAGCGTCTGGATGTCGAGCGGACTCGCGCCGAGTTGCGCCATTCGGCTCCGAACCTCTGCCTCGGCCCCCTCTCGCCGCTCCACCTGCTGAAACGATTCAGCGGCAGGGTGATGAGCGGCAGTCACGGCCTTCCTGAGCAACCGCTCGAGGCTCTGGGGATCGTCAGTCATGCGAGGCATCGCAATCTCCAGCTCGTTCGGAGCAAGATGGCCATACGTTGCGAGAAACTCCTCGCGCGACATCTGCTGCTGCGCAAGTCTTGACAGGTCAATCCCTTCTTGACCGATCTTGCTTCGCTGCAGCCCATGCAGCAGCTTCTCGATCAGCCCATCGGCTTCCCGGCCAAACCAACTCAGTAATTGCTGCTTCATCCTTTCGGTGAAGAAGAAACCGAGTCTCGCCGCGATCACGAAATGCACGGCGGTATACCGCTTCAGGTGATCCAGGTAGCCCTGGATCTTAGCGACAATCTCTTCGCATGACAGCCCTGTCGGGACAACCGATCGCTCCCGGGTCAGGTAGCTCTGGAGTTCCGGTTCTATCCTCCCAGAGAATTGCGTATGGTACGCCTCTCCCCACCTCATCATCCCGCTTAGGAACTCGAGAAAGCGGTCGTGGTGCTTCCGACCCTCATCCGGCCCGAATCTCCCTACGGCCTCATCAAGGGTCAACCCCTGCTGATAGAGCCCGAGCTCGGGATAGTTGGCCAGGTACGGTTCGGCCTTCACCCGGTTCAGGTATGCCGTGATATCGAGGGGAAAGCCGACCTGAAACGTCTTCGCATCCAGCTCAAGATTGAAGTAGGGGTGGCCACAGATGAGCTCGAACAGCCCTTCGGAGGTCTCGTCACCGAGCGTATACCCAAGCCGGCGGCGGCCAAGCTGAATGCCGCCCTCGTCGCTGAAGATCGCTGTGAAGATTCCAAAGCTCATGGGCGTTGGCGTGGGCAAAATCTCGGCGATGTTGCCGTCGCTATAGACCGCCTCGCCGCAGGTGAGCTTCCCTTTTCGTCTCAACCCGGCGATCCGACGGCGCAGCCGCTCGATCTCCATCTGCCGATACCGTACAGCCTTGCGTTCAAGCGAGTCGCTCATGGCCGAGATGGGCCTGGTCTGCAAGATGTGGATTCGCCGGTCGGCGATGGCAAACTCGATATCCTGGGGGTGGCCGAAGAACGCCTCCAGGGCAATACCGGCATCAACAAGGTCGCGGAGTTGGGCGGGCGTGAGCGTCGCATCCTTTTCGACGATTCGCGCCTCCAACACCCGGCCCTCTCGATTGACGCGGAACGTATCCCCCGGCACCCGGCCCGACACCAGCGGCTCGCCCAAACCGAACACTGAGTTCACCACGCACTCATCTCGGCTGAAGGTGACCGGGTTCAAGGTGTAGATCACGCCTGAGACCTCCGCATCCACCATCTCCTGCACCACAACGGCCATGCCCGGCCCGCAGCCGTTCTCCTCCAGGCCCACGTGCTGCCTGTACAAGGCAGTGCGTGGCGCCTGCAGGGAGCGGAGGCACTCTACAACGGCGTGGATCAGTTCCAGATCGGAGGCGACATTGACGCGCGTCGTGTAGACGCCGGCGAAGCTGGCATGACGGAGGTCTTCCAGGGTCGCCGAGCTTCGCACGGCCACCCGCTGAAACCCTCTCGCCCGATAGGCTGCGATAATCGCCGCCTGCAACTGCTCATCAAGCTCGATCTGTTGAC
>JANGEZ010000226.1:0-2399 GCA_031838355.1 Candidatus Methylomirabilis sp. bin48
CGGGGGTCTCTGGTTCCTGATCGCCTTGCTGCCCGTCTCCCAGATTGTCCCCCACCATGACCTGATGGCCGAGCACTTCCTATATGTCCCTTCCGTAGGCTTCGCGTTGCTGGTTGCGGGGTTACTCGAGCCGGTGCTGAGCCGACCTCGGCCATCCGCGGCGGTCGCGACCGCCTGCATCCTGGCGCTCAGCGTCCTCGCCGTCCGCACGGTGGTTCGCAACGCCGACTGGAAAGACGAGCTGACCCTGTGGCGCAAGACGGTGGAGACGGCCCCCGAGTCGGCCAGGGCGCGGAACAACCTGGGGGCGGCCTACCTGCGCCGCAGTCAACCTAATCAGGCGGAGGAGCAGCTTGCCGCGGCCGTGGCGATCCAGCCGGATCTTACGGTGGCTCGTGGCAACCTGGGCAAACTGCTCCTGGATCGGGGCGATTTGGTCCGAGCCGAGGAGGAGCTGGAGAAAGCGCTTGCGGGGCCATCGCGGGAGACTATTCCTCGTCTGTGGCTGGGAGCCGTCTACCTGAAGCAGGGCAAGGTAACCGAGGCCGAGGCGCAGTTTCAGCAGGCGCTGACCCATCCACGGTCGGCCCCCTACGCCCACAACAATCTCGGCGTCCTGTCGGCAAACCGCGACCAACCGGTCGAGGCCGAGGCGGCGTTTCGAGAGGCGTTGCGCCTCATGCCGGACCTTCGGGAGGCGCAAGACAACCTTCGCCGTCTCTCAGCCCACCAGGATCGCTCCGTGACCCAAGAATAGAGGTAACTACTTAGATGGATAGGCTGTTAGGCTGTAGGCTGTAGGCTGAAGGCTGTAGGAACGCGCGATGCGAGACCATACCAAACTCAGAGCGTTTGAACTGGCCGACGAAGTGGCGGTCTTGATCTATCGGACAACCAGGGAGTTTCCCAAGGAAGAGATCTATGGGTTGACTTCCCAAATGAGAAGAGCGGCTGTGTCGGTTCCTTCCAACATCGTTGAGGGGTGTGCGCGTGAGAGCCAAGTCGAATACCTTCGCTTTCTTGAAATCGCCTTCGGTTCCTTAAGGGAACTGCATTACCAGTTCGGTTTGGCCATGCGCTTGGGTTGTATGAATGAGCCAGGCGTTTGCCGAATGCGACGCGAAAATGATGGAGACCGAAAAGGTTCTGGGCGCCTTGATTCGGTCCATGCGCAACGACTCATAACCTATAGCTTACAGTCTAACAGCCTACAGCCTGTAGCCCATAGCCTAAGCACCTGAGTAGTTACAAATAGACATTGACAGCGCAACCTGTTCATTCCGTTCAGGGTCGATACCCCGCGGCTTGCCGCGAGTACGTCATACCGGCGAAAGCCGGTATCCAGAGGGCCCGACTGGATTCCCCCGTATCCAGTACGGGGCAGGCGTGTCAAGCACGGAATGACGGGCCAGAACAGAAGACGATACCCCGCGGCTTGCCGCGGGGAGGCTTCATTGGCCTGTCATGACATCTTCGTAGGGGCGGAGGATGAGGCGGGGAGAGTGTTGGTGGAAATGGAGAAGGGTAAGGAGTGATCAGAGAGACGGAAGTAATTGAGGATGTTGCGTAACGCCTCAGATTCTACCATACAATACGATCGGAAGGTGTGCAGCATATAACGTAAAGTCGTTGTCCGTCGTGAAAATAGCGAGCGCGTGGTGAATAGCGACGGCGCAGATGAGAAAATCGGTGTTTGAGCCTTGGATCCCTTTCGTGCGACAGAGGTTAAAGAACTGCGCTGCTGTTACGTGATCTGCGGTTGTGAGTGGTAGGTCTGGGAAAGCAGCCAGATGGACCTCGAGTTTCCCGAACTGTGCCTCATCACGAATGCCTGAGAGGATTTCCTGCCGAATGGGCCCGATCATGCGCACACGACCATCGGAGATCAGGTTGCGGAGCTCCACGGCTGGTGCGGATGCACTCTGGCGCCCGCGCCGGAGTGCCAGAGACCACACGCTGGTGTCCACCAGGACCTTCATGATCGCGTGCGCTGCTTCTTGTAGTCATATGTGGAATCGTAGTGAATCGTCCCGAAGAGCGAGCCGATCTTGTCTTGCTCCAAGTGGTGGATATAGTCGATCAACGCCTGGGTGACCGCGGCTTTTTTGGTCCGGTGCTTGCCAAGCTTCGCGGCCTTTGTGATCAGCGTGTCATCGAGCTGAAGATTGGTTGCCATGCGCATCACCTCCACACATATCTATACACTTCTGTATGTGTAACGTCAAGCTGAATGGCGACCCCAAGAACAGCGATAGACGTTGCAAGCCCCCGGCTTTTTTGTCATTGCGAGCGACCACCGGGAGCGCGGCAATCCGACACGGAGTGTCGTTGCGAGCCGCAGGCGAAGCAATCACTTTAGCCGAGATTCCTTCGGTTCCCTCGGAATGACCCTTCGGGTC
>JANGEZ010000227.1:0-6551 GCA_031838355.1 Candidatus Methylomirabilis sp. bin48
ATCGGGGGATTGGGGGACAGGATTCTAAACGTACTCGTCGCGGCCCGGATGTTGGGGACAAGACGCTTTGAAACGCTTGGCGTGGAGGGCTATCCGGCGTGTGGGACACCACACGAGGTTTTGGCACATCATGGCTTGAATGGCGCCTCTCTGGCCGAAAGGATCGTGAAGGACCACGATGACGTGTAGCGACCACCGAAACGACTCCCCTGGCTAGAGCCTTCGCAGCAAAGACCGGACGGTCCCGCCTGCTGGCGAAGGGCTACATGGTCCACGGGCTGATCCGGCGGGCTACTAGTACGTTCCATACGCAGCGGCTCGAGCATCTCTACCAGGACCCGCACGACTCACAGGCCCGCCTCGTCTTGCACTATGGCGATCTCTCCGATTCGAGCCAACTCACGAACTTCTTCTATGAGGTCCGGTCGGAGGAGGTCTATCACCTTGGGGCACAGAGCCCGTCCGGGTGAGCTTTGATCTGCCGGACTTTACGGAGGACATCACCGGGCTGGGCACAGTCCGCCTGCTGGAGGCGATCCGCAAAAGCGGGGTTCGGTGCCGACTCTACCAGGCCTCCAGCAGCGAGATGTTTGGCGATGCCTCGACGCCCCAGAGTGAGGGGAGCCCCTTTCAACCGCGCAGTCCCTACGCGGCCGCCAAACTCTATGCCTACTGGATGGTGCGCAATTACCGCGAGGGGTACAGGCTCTTCGCCTGTAACGGCATTATGTTTAATCACGAGTCGCCTCGGCGGGGGGAGACCTTCGTGACACGGAAGATCACGCGGGGTGTCGCCGCGATTCGTGTGGGACGCTAATAGAAGCTCTTCCTGGGCAACCTTGAGGCCCGACGCGACTGGGGCTATACGGGTGATTATGTCCAAGCGATCTGGTTGATGCTCCAGCAAGAAAAACCGAATGATTATATCATCGCCACAGGGATCAAGCATTCCGTAAAAGAGTTGGCCAACCTCGCTTGAGTCAATCCCAAAGTTAGTCGAACTTCGCGGAGCGGTCTCCCAGTCATGAGGTTACGCAAAGTGAGTCCCAGTCATTCGCATCTTGCCACCGAGTTCCGCGTACAGCGTCTGGCGCAGCACGGGGAGCGCCCGGAAGCCCTTGATCCACCGCAAGCGTGGCTCGATATCCAGGAGGGCCGCAGCGAGCCAACGCTGTGTCTGGTCCGAGGTGCGCCAGCGATCGACTTTATCGGTACGCTGCCCGAGAAGCGCATTGAGCGACTCCAGGCAGTTGGTGGTGCTTCAGGCTCACGCCGAGCTGAGGGAACAGGCCCAAGTGGTGCAGCGTCAGGGCCTCCTCGAACCCCTCGTCGAGACTCTTGACCGCCGACTCGTTCACCAGGCGCAACTCCTGACGCAGCCGACCGAGTGCCCGCGTCGCGGCCTCGTAGGTGGGCTGTTCATAGGCTGTCTGGAGCTTCCGGCGAAAGCTCGCCCGCTGACGCTTGGGGAGATACGCGAGCACGTTACCGTGGTCTCCGAAGACCGTCTGGATCGCCTTCCGGAGACCCTTGGTGCCGTCGATGACACAGAGCAGGCCCTGCTCAGTCCGCAACCCGCGCTCGACCAACTCCCGAAGGAAGGCGGCACAGACCGTCTCGTTCTCGGTGGCCGTCTGCACGAAGCCGAGGATGATCTTCTCCCCTGTCAGGGTGATCCCCAATGCGATCACCATGCTGTCCTCGGCGAAGCTCTTCCCATCGAGGATCAGGGCCACGACGTCGCACCCCTCCAGTCGCCGCTCCTGCAGGGCTTGGAGCTGTTTGGCGGTGGCTCGGATGAAGCGGCGGGAGATACTGGACGGGCTGAGGCCGAACGCCTCCGGCACCACCTCCGCACAGGCCTCGTAGTCGCGGCAGCTCAGACCTTGGTGGGGGTGGAGCAGGCTGGGGTTGGGGAGGCGGTGGCGACGTGAGGCGTGACACTGGTCGCGCTTCCAGTGACTGCGGTGGTAGCGACTGAGCTGGTGGTATTGGCGCCTATCTCGGTTGTATTCGTGACCGTGGCTGATGAGGTCCCCTGCGCCGCGCAGCCGGCAATAGTACCGAGACTGTCCAGCTTCAGGACCCAGGCATCACCATGGCCTGCCCCAAAGGAGCTAGTGTATCCGGCCATGATGGCGCCGCCGTCAGTGGTCGGCTGGATGGAGTTGGCATAATCCCAGCTCGTCCCGCCATACGTCTTGGCCCACTGCTGGGCAGACGCCAGGCCGGACAGCAGCAGTGAGAGGCCACATACTACCAGGCTGAACAGTACCCGACCTGTGCGCATGACCACCCTTTCTTATTATAGGTAATTATAGGTAATATGCCGCGCGATACGCGCACGTACTATTACCCAGAGTTTGGCTCTCATGTCAATACATATTGGACGTATGCCTTCCTCGTATCTCATAGATTTCGTTACAGATCGTTCGTACTAAGCGTGTCGCATCACCGCCGGCAGGCGTTGCACACCGTGCCCTTCGATCGGCGCAGGCTGACTGGGCACTGGAACGACGCGTTCGCCTGACGGTCTGAGGCGCGACCTGCGCCAGCGGTGTCCGGCACAAAAGCGGGTGCAGCCGGATCTGCGCCCCCTCCTCGCAGGCCTCCGGGGGTGGTGACACGCCACGCGGGCGCGACGCCTGGGCCGCTTCCCGCATCCGCGCGCCCCTGTGGGAGGGGGCCGCAGACGAGGATGGGGCGCGTGGTCGGTCTCGGCCACCGTGTTATCGGCGTCGATGACGGTACGGGAGTGAGGCCCGGCCGGTGCGAGGCCGGACCGCTACCAGTCGCCCACTACCGGCGTATCCGTGGCCAGGCCGACGAAGGGCAGGCACCGGTCGATCGTGCAGCTGTCCCAGAGCCCATTGCCGTTATAGTCGAGGTACCAGGTGCCGTTGCGGAAGACGCCGAGCTTGGCCCGACCATCCCCATTCCAGTCGCCCACTACCGGGATGTCCCCGGGCGCCCCCCAGCCGAAGATGCAGCCATCCACCCCGCAGCTGTCCCAGAGCCCATTGCCGTTGAGGTCGAGGAACCAGTTGGGGGTGCGGAAGACGCCGATCTTCGCGCCGGTGAGGAGCTGCGAGAAGGTTGCCGTGACGGATTGGTTGGCCGTCATCGTGACCATGCAGGTCGTGGCGGTGCCGCTGCACGCCCCGCCCCACTGCTTGAAGGTCGCCCCGGCGCCGGGGGCTTCCGTGAGGGTAACGGTGGTGCCGCTTACATAGTTCGCGATGCAGGTGGAGGCTATCGGACAGGTGATCCCAGCCGGAGAGCTGGTCACCGTCCCGCTCGCAGAGCCCTGTGCCGTGACCGTGAGGGTAAACTGCTGAAACGGGGTGCAGGTAAAGGTCGTAGGCGTGATTGTGAGAGACCACGCGGTAATTGTCCCTACATCAACCGCCGCTTCGTCAATGATCTTCAGTGTCCAGGTGCCGTTGCCCGCCTTGTTGTCGAAGCCGGAGAGCGGATTGGCTGGCCTGAAGCTGGCGTTAGTCACTAGGCCAGTCTGGGACTGAATCGGATTGACGGCTTCGTCGTCAAGGATCGTGTTGGTGAAGTTATCGTTAGGGTTGCCTCCCGTCCCATTTGTGAGCCGGTTAATCATCGTGATATTCGTCGCATCGGGCGCGATGAGCTGCACGACCAGATCCCCGATATATGTGTGCGTGATATTGGTCAGATTCAGATTCACGTCACCCACCGTCAGGGAGCCGGGGACGGTCAGGGTGGCGACCGCGCCCGTCGGGTTATTGTCCGGAATAGAGACTGGCGGGCCAGCGTAGGTAAACGTCGTCGGGGTGCCTGTGACCGCTTGCCCAACCCTCAGCGTGATCGTGCGCGCGGAGCTAGCCCCTTCAGCCGATGAAAGGTTAAGCGTGAAGGTAATCAATGTGCCGCACGGGACGCTCTGGGCCACCGTAAACAGATACGCCGTGCCATTCGCTGTGGCGCCCACGCTGAGGCTCCCGTAACTACCCGAGGCCTGAGTGATTGTGACACCCGTCGTGGTTGTCGAAAGTGTCCCGGTGACGCTGGTAAGCCCCGTGCAGCTAAAATTGTTGGAGGCCGGGATTGTCAAAGCAATAGTTTCCCCGGGATCGATGGCCCCGTTTCCATTGCCACCGGCGATATCGCTGACCACCGCTGTGCCACTCAGAAACGGAAGGTCAAACGCCTCGGCCACGCCCGTCAGCGTCGTTGAACTTGACGCCGGGGCGACGGCAGAAAAGCCCAGGCCACGCTTCGCGAACCCTCGCCAGAGGTCGATCTCGTCAGCCCCCGCAAACCCCGTGCAGTCGGCCTGGATGATGGCGTTGCGCGCCTGAGTGAATGTCGGAGCATTCGGCGTAAGCTTCATCCCGTCGGTCACCGCCTGGAGCATCCGATTGTTACCCGCTGCGCCACCCAGTCTAGCGATGATGTTGGCCCGCGCCTCCCAGAGCATCAACGCCCAGATCTCGCCCACGTTGTGGACCTCGTAGGCATCACCAATGAATGCGGGGGGAAAGGTTCCGTTGTTGATACTGATCTGGTTCGGATCAATATCGGCAAAGGTCATCGGGTTGAGGCTCATGCTCGTCGTGTAGGGAAAACGGCGGATGCCGTAGAAATAGTTGTCGGTGAACGAGCCGCCCAAATTCAATGTCGCATAGCCGCCTGCAGCATAGACGCCATTAGGGTTATCGCCTGGTTCCGAGAGAAGCGAGAGCCCGTAGAAATCGGACCAGCCTTCACCCATCCCTCTCCCCTGTTGATTGGTGAGGCCGGAAGCGTTTCCGATGAGGCGGTTGGAGAGGCCGTGGGTCAGCTCGTGAATGACGATCTCATGGTCCAGATCGCCGTCTCGGTCGGGGGTAGGACCGGTGAAGATATACATCTGCATCCTCGGTAACGATCCTCCGTCGGACGGGGTCGAGAAGTTGGCGTTGTTCGTCCCCGAGGAATCCTGGGCCTCGGCAAGCACACGGTCGCCGCCCAGGCCGCCTCGCCCGAAGTTGTCGTTCTGGAAGTTCCGCGCCGACTCGGTGAAGCCGAGAGAGTAGAGCTGGTCGTGGTAGCGGTTGGACCAGAAGAAGAGGTCGGTCACAATGCCACTGCGGTAGTCCGCCCCGGTAGGCGGATCGCTCCCACCAGGGGGTGGATTGTACGTGAAGATGAAATTCCGGCAACTGGGACTTGAGCCGGCGCAGCCGCCTGTGGCGCGGCCGGCCGGGTCGATGCCATTTGTGCCGTCGATGTCGAGCCCGGCATCAACGTTATTGCCGGTGGTCACATTCGAGCCATCGGAGATCCATCCGAGGTTGTCAAAAGCCGGTAGTTCGCTCACAAAGGTGAATTGCGTGCGTGGGACTGCGGGACCCTGAATGCCGCTGCCAGGGGTAGCATTGGAGGGCGAAAGCGGCCCCGGGCTGTCGCTCGCATAGACCTCGTATGTAGCGGTCTGGGACTGGTCGTTCGTGATATTCTTGCGCCAGAGGACTTGACCGCTCACGTCATCTACGATGACGTAATAGGCAGCCACGTCCTGCCATAAAAGGACCCGCCAAGCCAAGACTGCCTCAGTTAAGGACAGAGGAAAGATCAGCAAATCAGCGGTGATGTCGTCGGCGAAGGGGCCGCGGGTAAATCTATGCTTCAGGCCGTCGCTGCTTCGTTCGATCAACGAGGGAGCGGCATCGAGACGCACGCTAATGTTCTGGGCAGCTATCTGGATGGCGCGCTCAGGGGGCATGGTCGGGGCGCCTGACAGGGCCGGGTCAAGCCCTGCCGCCAACTCGCTCGCCATGGTGGCAACCTGTCCATCAGGGGTGACTGCCGCGCGTAATTCGCCCCGAAACACGGGGATGCCGTTCAGGCGTTGCTCGAGGGTAACCCAGCTCAGATTCCCGGCAGGATTGGTATAGTTAGCAGTGGTGACCAAGTTGCCGACATCACTCGCGGACAGCCCAAAGAGAGGTGCGTTGGCGGCTAAGAAGCTGCGCACTGCCAGCTCGGGATCCGTTCCGGGCGAGGCTGGAGTGAGAAAGTGTCCCCGCGCGGTGATAACTTCGGGACCCCCCAGTACGGGATGCCACTCGACAGCGAGACCGGGGAGAGAGGCCGCCAATGCCTGGTGCGCCGCGGACATCCCCTTCTCGATCTGAACCTTCCGGTCGGGGGCTACGGAGGGAATCCTGAGGGCCTGCCGAGCTGCGCGGCCCTCTTTGCCCACACGAACGTCAAAGTGTGGCAGGCCTGCCCCTGCGGCGCCACGTTCCCGGTCCACCCCTTGCGCCCACGCGATGCAAGGAGTAAGAAGAACCAGGACAACGAGAGTCAGCAACGCGCCGACGGTTAAGTAGCCCTTACCGGTTTTCAATTGAGATGCGGTCCGGTTTTTCACGCCCGGTTCCTCTTTCCCGCCCAGCTCGACCTCCTCCAGGACCGGTTCATGGCGCTAGGGAGGCGGAGCCAGAGACAATGATCAGCGGCCGCGTCAGGGGTATGCTCACGTTGTGGGGCCTCGATCCGCCGTTCCTGCTCTTCCTTCTGGGCCCAGACAG
>JANGEZ010000228.1:0-1605 GCA_031838355.1 Candidatus Methylomirabilis sp. bin48
CGGGACGTCAAAGACCTCAACACGATCTTCCCCCTCGATCGATTCAGGGAGTTGGAGACCCAGGGGCGCATCGGCGAACTCGCGCCTTTCGCCTTCACCTTCATGGGACGGATCTTCACGCGGACCAGACTCCAGAAAGAGATGGCGCCGCATCTGATCGGGCGCCTACAGGAGATGAGCGTTGATGCGGTCTTCCTGGTCCCGGTCTGACAGTTGTGCCACCAGTCCGTGGGACTGTTCGCCCGCGCGATCGAGGAGGCCGGCATCCCCACCATCATGCTCTCCGCTGCCCTCGACATCACCTCTTCCGTCAAACCGCCCCGCGCTGTCTTCGTAAACTTTCCCCTCGGTCACCAGGCCGGTAAGCCGTGTGACCCGGAGGGGCAGACCCGAATCCTGCTCGACGCGCTCCAGGTCCTGGAGACGGCGACCACGCCAGGTACCCTCGTCCAGCTTCCCTACAAGTGGGACGAACGCGATCCCCTGGATTCCTGGGAAGCGGAGGAGATGCTCCACCCTTCGCTGGTGTGAGCAGCGCTTGTGGTCCCTTCCTGTTCACAGGGGGAGCTTAGGACATCCGTGCCCGTTTCTTGTTCTTTCACCTTGGCTCTGCTACAGTAAACGCCATGCCGAATCGAGCGTATGATTGGTTGAATCAAGCGATAAGGGATCTGGAGCAGGCTGAGGATTCACGACGGGCGGATCGCCATGAATGGGCCTGTTTCGCGGCGCAGCAAGCAGCGGAAAAGGCTGTCAAGGCGCTACACTTGCACCTTGGGCAAGAGGCGTGGGGGCATGTGATCGCCAGGCTGCTTCGGGAGCTGCCAAGCACCGTGCTGGTACCTGAGCATCTTGAGGAGAAGGGGCGGGTGTTGGATACCTTTTATATCCCGTCCCGCTGCCCGAATAGTCATCCGGAAGGCGCGCCATTCCAGCACTATGGTATACTGCAAAGCGAGGAGACTATCCGCTATGCCGGTGAGATCGTTGAGTTCGTCCGTCTTCGGATGGCCTAATGCCCAAACCGTTGACCATGCCCTGCGGCAGTGGGCGGAGAGGCTCGTGCGAACGCGAGCGGATGTGCGGCGCATCGGCTATGTTGGCTCCTATGCTCGAGGCGATTGGGGGGTGGGAAGCGACCTCGATCTGATCATCATTGTGCGGGAATCCGATCAGCCGTTCGAGAGGAGGGCGGCAGCGTGGGATGTTACAGAACTCCCTGTGCCGACGGACGTGTTGGTGTACACCGAGGAGGAATGGCGGTCGCTTCCCCGACAGGGCCGATTCTATCTCACGGTCATGCGAGAGGGCATTTGGGTGTGGGAAGGAGGGGCTTGACAAGAAAGAGCTGCGGGATTACGATTTGTCAAGGTTTGACTTATTGTTATCCATAGTTATCAGGGGAGTCCGAGGGTGAAGCGTCTTATCGATGTTGACCCGGAAATTGCTGAAGTGATTCGGCTCGAAACCGAGCGCCAGGCCACGAAGCTGGAGTTGATCGCCTCGGAGAATTTTGTCAGTGCTGCGGTGATGGAGGCGGCTGGCTCCACGCTGACCAACAAGTATGCCGAGGGGTACCCGGGACGCCGCTACTACGGTGGGTGC
>JANGEZ010000229.1:0-1800 GCA_031838355.1 Candidatus Methylomirabilis sp. bin48
AATTCTCGTGTAAGGTGGCTGAAGTTGCTGCACAGATTCCGTTCATCCTGAGCGGGCTAGAGGCGAAGCTACACGCTGGCTCGCAGACAGGAAGTTCTTTATGCCTGGATCGGCTTGTGCCTCTTACACCGTTTAGATGCGAGCAACAGGCCAGCCGATTCCTTGAAGAGTCAGCAGGTCCGGGCTGGTGCTACCCGGCGCATCTGCCCGACCATTGCGCGCATCTAATAGCATGAAAAGGGCGGAACCGACGCGTGGCATGCCAGCCGTCTAACACTGCCCCTCCATGGCGCTATAAGTTGGATATGGCACGAAGAAGGAAATGCGAGATGGGGACATGGTTGATCGGATTGAGTCTGGTGGCAGCGGGGTTCGTAATGGGGATGGTCCTGATGGCCTTCCTCGTGGCGACCCGCCGGACCGACCATCGGTAGAGCCCATGCCGCCGCGCGACAAAAGGGATTACCCCATGGCCACGATTGTGACGTATAGCAAGTGGATGCGCCCGGTGAACGCCTATCCTGTAAGGATCGTCTCGCCTGAGCGTCCCAGTGTCTGTTGTACCACCGACATGATTCAGATCGCCGATCTCCAGATTGAGGGGAGCGGGCTCTACTACTATAAACGATGCCGGCGCTGCGGCTTCACCGTGCGCCACTTCCTCCCCTGCGTTACAGAACAGGTGCCTGAAACGATCCCGGAAGTGGACGGGATCTTCAAGGTTGTGGCAATGGCACCCCAACATTCGTACGCCGAATAGAAACCCGTAGCCTCCCGAGCAGAAACGAGTCCTTTGAACAAAGGGCACATAGCGGCACTTACTATGAAAGCCTCCAGCATCTTCCGGTTGCCTATCACCAGGCTCAACGGCTGGTTGAAGCGAGCCGTCGCGCATCGCCTCAACCGTGAGGTGACCGGGTATGACATCAAGGTCCTGAATAACATGGAGCGACTCTACAGGCACATCCGGAAAGGAGACATGGTGCTCGTAGAGGGGATGCTCAGGATCAGCCAGCTCATCAAGTATACTACCCAAAGCCCGTGGAGCCATTGCGCCCTCTACGTGGGGGACGAACTCCTCCGCCGGGGTGGCCAACTCCGCGAGCAGGCGCTGGCCGTCTTTGGTGAGTTCGCCGACCGCCTGCTTATCGAGGCCCTAACCGATAAGGGAGTGGTGGCCACGCCGCTGGCGAAATATCGGTGGCACAACATCCGCATCTGCAGGCCCTTCAAGATCGACCCGGCCGATCTGGCCCGCGTGATCGACTCTGTCATTGCGAACCTGGGCAAGAAGTATGATAACCGCAACTTCCTCGAACTGACCCTGCTACTCCTCTGCCCGGTGCGGCTTGGACCCATGAAGAGCTGGACCATCCAAACCTGCCTGGGCAACTGCACCGAGCACCAGGTGATCTGCTCAGGCATGATCGCCCAGGCCTTCCAGCGGGTAGGATACCCGATCCTGCCTGTGGTCGATATCGGCGATCCTCCTGACGAGAAGCTCCTCGAGGCCACTCCCTACAGCTACCCGCTCACGATGCGCCACTACACGCAGATCTTGCCACGGGATTTCGACCTCAGTCCGAACTTCCAGATCATCAAGTTCAACATCATCGAAGAGGGCGATTTCGACTACAACCACCTGAACTGGGAAACGATCTCTCAAGCGAACCCTACTTCAACAGGCGCAACTCCCTGTCGTTGAAAAAACACTTGACGGCAGAAATAGTATTCATTATATAATACGCATAGTCGTATATCCAGTCACTTCAATATAGGGGGCGGCATGAGTGCGCTACG
>JANGEZ010000230.1:0-2348 GCA_031838355.1 Candidatus Methylomirabilis sp. bin48
GATTGCAGATCTCTGTTGCTTTGCACCATGTACATAGTCAGTGGCGCCGCGACCAGGGTAAGGCCCACCAGCCCGAACCCGAGCACCAACCTGGTTCGTATTGTCAGGCGGTTATTGAACCACTGTAGTGGCATGGTGTAGCGCCAACTCCACTAAGGATACGCCTGCACTATGTGACTGTTACCCGCAGGTAGAGGTCACCGCGCGTCCCATCCCGGCCCTCAAGCCCTTTCCCTTTCAGTCGCAGCCTGGTCCCGGATCGGATGCCGGAAGGAATTGCCACCATCAGCTCCTCGAGTTGGTCGGCCCGCATGAAGGTGACCCGCTTCTGGGCGCCGGACGCGGCCTCCTGAGCGGTGATGGTCAGATGGTATCGAAGATTCGGGTCACCCACGGCAGGGTCCTGATCTCCGGATATCAGCCGTTTCACCAGGTCAAAGCCGGCTTTGAGCCCACGGCCGATCGCTGACCACCCGCCCTGCGATTGACTCTCGCCCAGCGCCTCTTGGCTCCGAGTCTGGCGGACCGCTGACCGGTCTCTTCCGCTACCCGCCGCCATTCGAGAGGCGCGTCGCCTGAGCGCTCCAATCGGCGCGCCGATAAAGACGCCGCCGAAGACAAATCCGCGACTGCCGAAGAAGACCTGGCGAACGAAGGCGTCATCGAAGCGGATACCGGCCCTGGCGAACTCACGGTTCATCTCCTGAAAGATCGATGACAGGTCAGGATTGGAGAAGAGGTCCCGGAAGATCTCCTCCTGGGAGTACCGAAATCCGCCCGCGGCGGCGCCAGACCCAGGCTGGGACTGGCGGAAGGCATCGTATTGCCGGCGCTTGTCCTGATCCATCAGGACGGCATACGCCTCACTGATCTCTTTGAACCGCTCCCCCGCCCTGGGATCTCCTGGATTCTTATCGGGGTGGTGCGCGAGCGCGAGCCGCCGGTACGCCCTTCGCAGCTCCTCCTCTGTGGCGTCTTGCGAGACGCCAAGGATGGCGTAATACTCCTTTCCGTTATCACGCAATCGAGCCATGCCTATTCCTTAGAAAATAGCATTCAGCAGTCAGCCTCGGACAAACCCCCTTCGATCCCCCTTTCCTAAAGGGGGAGAGGAAGAGAGCATCTGGCCCCCCCTTGCTGGCCGAAGTCCCTGTTCCACCGCCATCATGCCCTCACAGACGGCAGAGGAGGAGCGTCTGGTTCCTCCCTCTTGCTGACGGGGGACAGGAGAAGTATCTGCCCCCCCTTTGCTAAAGGGGGGTTGGGGGGTTTTCGTACCTCGTGGTGCGGCCATGTCGCATGGGGTGTTACTCCGGCTTCAGGTAATGGGCGATATAATCCTTAATTGCGTCGTGCGCGCTGCGGAATGCCAGGTCTTCCCACGGAATCTTGGTCGGATGGAATATCTTCGCATCAAGCGCTTCATCCTTCGCTTGAAGCTCGCCACCCACCACATGCGCGGCATAGGCGATGATCACCGCCGCCGAGTCCTCATACGAATAGACGTTCAGCAGCCGGTCGATCTCGACGTCGAGGTTGACCTCTTCCAGGGTTTCACGGACGGCCGCCACCTCAACCCGCTCACCTCGATCGACGAAACCGCCGGGAAAGACCCATTTTCCGTAAGCCGGGGAGATCGCTCGCTGGACCAACACAATCCCACCGTCGAGCATACACAGGGTGCCGGCAGCAACCTTCGGGTCCTGATAATGGACGAAGGAGCAGCTCCGACAGGCCTGAAGCTCCGGCCCGTCCGGTTTCATCCGCCTGGGCGTCAGCGGCAACCCACACCGCGGGCAAAATCGGAACGAGGCATCCGATCTGTGCAGATGGTCCTGAGGGTGCTTGCCCTCGTCGGTCACCTCTCGTTCCAATGGAACTGCGCACATCGGATTGTCGCCTTCGGACTCAGCGATCCGTTCCAGGATCACCTCACCGATCTTCGAATGGACGCCCAGCGGCTTGGTGATCCGGCAGGCGACCCCGGGGTGTCGACTGGCCGCCTGTTTGACAAGGGCGGGAATGCCTGTGGTGACGTGATGCCCTGGCCCAAGGAAGTAAGGGTGTACGATTACCTCCTCTGCCCCATCGGCGACGCAGGCATCAAACCCTTGCTGAATGGTCGGCTCCCCCAGCTCCATGTGGGCGTAGTGAACGATGCTCAGGCCGAAGCGCTCCCGCATCACTCCCACAACCTCACGGAGAAGCTCGTATGATCCAGCGCGGCGGCTGCCGTGATCGACGATGAGAAGGGCTTGCTTCATTGTATCGAACTATACTACGCATGGCAGCGGGTGACAAGCTTGGCCGCTGAGCAGACCTGTTCCCGCGTCAAAGTTTGACACGCC
>JANGEZ010000231.1:0-4740 GCA_031838355.1 Candidatus Methylomirabilis sp. bin48
AGCAAGAAGGAGATTCTCTGGCCGGACGCGGGCACGATGGTCTGTCTCACTAAGACCCAAAGGGGCTTTCGGCTGCTGTGGGTCCTCACCCCGGAACTGGCTCATGCATAGGAGATCAGGATGAACATCAGGACGAGAGGACTGAAACCGACAATGAGGGGACGATGAGAGCGCTACTCATCATGTTGCTGGGTGGATGGATCGTCGGCACTTTACTGATCGCGTTCGTGGCGACGCAGAATTTTCGCACAGTCGATCGCCTGCTATCTGCGCCAACCGTTGAGTTCTCGCGCGCCATCGCCCCAATCGCGCACGATGAGGCTCGTGTCGTCCTTCGCTATCTCGTTTCTGAACTGAATCGGCTTTTCTTTAACGCCTGGGGGATCACCCAGCTTGCGCTCGGAGCGGTCATCGTAGCTCTCGCCCTCGGGCTAAGACCCCTGGACCGCACAGTGATCACTATCGCCGCAACGGTCTTCGTCATCGTCATTGTGCTGCTGCTGCTCAGCCAGTCACTCCTGCCGCTCGGCCGAAGTCTGGACTTTGTCCCCCGGACACCGGTGCCCCTTGAGCTGGTACGCTTCCGGAGACTTCACCTGATTTACACCGCCATCGATATGCTCAAGCTGATCCTCTGTGTCTGGCTGCTGATTCGCTCCGCTCGCCAGGCGGCCTGACCCCCATAAAGCGCTGCGTCGAGGACGGTTGACGAGAGGCCAGTCACATGGGCCGTTTTCGCCATCAGCGAGAAGGGAGCTTCCGGGCTAAGGTGGGAGAAAGGCATCGCTCGAAAAGAAAACGACCTCCCGGAGAGATCTCCGGGAGGTCGCAACGGTTCAGAGGGAACGTAAGCTAACTAGGCTGCTCTAGAGACGTTGGCGGCCTGCTTGCCCTTTGGCCCATCCACGACCTCGAACTCCACAGCCTGCCCTTCATTGAGCGACCGGAAGCCGGCTCCAGTAATCGCAGAATAGTGCACGAATACATCGTCGCCGTCTTCCCGTGCAATAAAGCCGTAGCCCTTCGCATCGTTGAACCACTTTACAGTACCAGTAACTCGTTCCAAAACCTCACCCCCCCTCTATCTAAAATCTCGAGGCCATGCCCCGATAAACAAAAACCGCGAAAGCCCTATCCAGCAGCTTTGCGCGGTTCTCTCCCTTCCACAACAAAAGCGTGCTACACCGACAGTTGTATAGTAAAGGCAATGCATCGTGATGTCAAGAACTTTTTTGCTTCTTTACAACACAGCATTCAGCAATCAGCCGTCAGCCTCGGATAACGTAGGCCGACTGCGCATCTACGGACCAGCAAAATTCCGCGACAGCTCAACCTCAGTGACTTTTCTTCCAAGCGCACTACTGATATTGACATTGAACTGATCCGTGGGGTCTCTACGGAACAGGATAAGGGTGTTCAGGAGCTTTCCAGAGTCGATCTGAGAGATTTGCGCATTTCCGCCCACCTTCTCCTGATAGAATTTGACGACTTGCTTGTACGGTGCATTGATCGTGAAGCTGACCTGAACCCATCGCGTCCCTTCCCCTTCTCCGAACCGACGAACGATGGTGGAGGAAATCGCCTTTGGATGAATCGGAAGGCCAACATCGTCCTGAGCAAAGGCCTGTGAGATGAGAAGGGACGCAACCGAGAGCGCAAGCGCCAATAGCACACCCGTCCGTCTGACCAATGCGATACGGTTGACCGCCTGACCAAAGAATGTCACCGAACGGTAGACGACCAGGAGCATCATCGAGTGGTTCGCTACAGCGCCAGCAGGCCCGTCTCCGGTCCTACCAGACGATCCTATCCGGATCTCCTTTATAGATCGACCGGATCCAGGCAATGATCTTCCATACCTGCTCATCGCTGAGGATGGCCCCGAAGACCGCCGGCATGGTCTGTCCTGGATAGGTCCCCTTGGTCACCTTGAAGTAGGTTTCGTCGTCACCGCCAAATCTCCAAGTATCACGTATGAAAGCCGTGGCCCCGGCCATCGCGCCGCCACCACCTGAGCCATGACAGCCTGGACAGCCGGACTGCAAATACAATTGACGCCCCTCTTTGATCGCGTCTGCGTTCCCGGTGAACGGGTTAAGCTTTTTTGGCTTCTGCGGATCAGCAGGTGCGGGGGCCTCCGATCCTTTCGGTTGTTGTCCGGGTGTTTCAGTCTTCGCCGGTTCCTGGTTCTGAGCCGTGAGGCCCTGGACACATCCCAACATCACAAAGGTCAGGACTGATGTAATGAGAAGCCACTTCTTCTGTCTCATGGTTACTGTTCCTCGTTCGTGTTAGGTGAGGTTTGCCCCTTTCGCCCGGTTTTAATAAGAAGGGAGGGGATCGTCCCGATCGAAACTACGGTAAAAGATCTCTCCCGGCTTCTCTTCCACCTTTGGAAACTGCTCGCGCGCCAGGAGTGGTAAAAGGGGTACACCATACTCCTCCAGGATCTTTCTGATCTCGGCATGCCGTTTACTGATCGCCTGCTCCAGTTCAGCCTTGAGTGCCGTATTGCCTTCTTTCACCCCCATAGAAAACTCGAAGGTGAACGGGATCCCCGGCTCCCCACCCTGAAGGAGGACTACCTCAAGAGGTGACGATCTATCCAACCGTTTTGCAAAATAGCCGGCCATCGGCCCCCAATCCAATACGACATCGATCTCGCCGGCAATAAGGTCCTGGATGATCTTATCCGGACGCTCATTCTGGCCGCCATAATTGAAGAGACTGTAGCCGACGAGGTTTGTCCTGATATCCCTATTGGCCAATGCCTCCATGGGGGGGGAATTAATATAGACCCCGATCTTGAGACGCTTCAGGATCGGGTCGTCGAGCGAGCTGATATGAAACCCCCGATCCTTGCGATAGACAAAGGCATACGCCGAACGGTAATAGGGCTTGGTCCAGAGAACCCGATCCCAACCCTGAGGGATCGAGATCATGACATCACAGAGTCCGGGTCTCAACGCTCTCCGAACTAACCCCTGCTGATGAGGCCACCAGAAATAGGTGAGCTCTATCTTCAATTCCTTAGCGATGACTTCGGCAATCTTGTTTTCAAAACCTTCTGATTGCTTGTTGGAGAATGGCAGGTTATTCGGATCGCCACAGACACGGAGTGGGTTGACATGCCCCCCCCAGGCCCGCCAGGCAAAGGGAAACAGGATCATCACAATAACGCATCCGCTAACAACGGCAAATCTTCGGCTCATCATGCTCCCTTTAGCTCAAGCCAAGCTACTACCTTTCACAGGCAAAAAACCGGCGCCGAGGATATAATCCTTCGGCGCCGGCATCAGGCATACTCGCTTAGAGGCCGAAGACGTAGAGCGTCCCGCCCTTGGTTGTAGCCATGGGCAGACCTGACAAGTAGGCGGCATTCACCCCGCCCAACGCGGCGGTTGGATCGTCCGGCGGAAGATCGAGCGACACAGTGGCGCCAAACCACCCGCCGACCCCGGAGTACACGGCGACATACTGCTTGCCGTCAGGCCCCTTGTAGGTGATCGGATTGCCGATGATCCCAGACCCCACCTTGTGCTTCCACAAGAGCTTTCCATCTCTGGCATCGACCGCTTTGAACCAGCCGTCCATCGTACCGTAGAAGACCACATTGGTAGAGGTCACCACGGGCCCGCTCCATGGGGGCTGACTCTCTTTAATGGCCCACGCCCTTTTCCCTTTGACGACATCCCAGGCAATGACGTCTCCCCACCAGCCCTTGTCTTTACCTTCGTGCCCTTCAAACATTAGAACGGTGGCACCCACATACGGAGCCCCCGCCGTGTACTGAACCTGGACACCTTCATAGTTCATGCACATGTTGTTGACGGAAGCGTAGAAGAGGTTCGTTTGCGGGGAGTACGCAACGGGCAGATAGTTTTTACCACCCATCGCGCAGGGGCAGATGTTCTTGGTGTCTTCACCCTGCTTGGTGAGCTTCTCGGGGTTTACGATCGGCCGCCCCGTCTTGAGATCGATCCCCTTCGCCCAGTTGACATAGACGAACGCGTCGGCCGCGAGAAGTGTCCCGTCGGCACGGTCAAGGGTGTACACGAAGCCGTTCCTGTCGAAGTGAGTGAGAACCTTGCGCTTCTTCCCGTCGATCGTCTGCTCGGTCAGGACGGACTCATCGATCCCGTCATAGTCCCAGTTATCCCACGGGGTCATCTGATAAGCCCACTTGGCCACCCCGGTGTCGGGATTGCGGGCCCAGATGGTCATTGACCACTTGTTATCGCCGCCTTTCCGAGGGGCGGGGTTCCAGGTCCCTGGGTTACCGCTACCGTAGTAGAACAGGTTCAGATCAGGATCGTATGCATAGTAGCCCCAGGTGGTGCCACCGCCAGTTTTCCACTGCTCGCCAGGCCAGCTCTTGGTCCCCTCGCCAAATCGTCCGTAATGCGGGTTGGCGGCGTTGAAGTCGGGGGCAAGTTTGAGATCCTCATCGGGCCCCGTGCTGCGGGCCTTCCAGACCTGCTTGCCGGTATTGATATCGTAGGCCGCCACCCAGCCGCGTACCCCGAATTCGCCTCCGGCGACACCGGCAATGTATTTATCTTTAATCACCAAGCCGGCGGCGGTACTCGTCTCACCCTTGGAAGGGTCGGCATTTCGAGTCTTCCAGAGCTCCTTGCCGGTCTTGGCATCGAGGGCAATCACCATTCCATCAAGCGTCTGGTACAGGATCTTGCCGTTCGCATACTGGAGGCCCTTATGAACTAAGTCGCAGCAGGCGAC
>JANGEZ010000232.1:0-2146 GCA_031838355.1 Candidatus Methylomirabilis sp. bin48
AGCAGCGGGGCCGGTAAGAGTACCATGGTCAACCTCATCCCGCGCTTCTACGATCCGACGGCAGGGGTCATCGCCATCGATGGGGTCGATATCACGCAGGCGACCCTTTCGTCATTGCGCGCGCAAATGGGGATCGTGACCCAGGAGACGATCTTATTCGATGACACCATCTTTAATAATATCGCCTATGGGCAGCGTGACGTAGCTCCAAGTCTCGTCGTGGAGGCAGCCAGGATCGCCAACGCTGAGGAGTTCATCCAGGCGCTCCCGGCGCGGTACGAGACCAGGATCGGCGAACGGGGGGTGCGTCTATCAGGTGGAGAGAAGCAGCGGATCGCCATCGCCAGGGCCATCCTGAAGAACCCGCCCATCCTGATCCTGGATGAAGCCACGTCGGCCCTTGATGCGGAGTCGGAGCGCCTGGTCCAGGAGGCGCTGGATCGGCTGATGCAGAATCGGACCACCTTCGTGATTGCGCACCGGCTTTCCACCGTGATTCGAGCCGACAAGATTCTGGTGCTGGACGGTGGATGCTGTGTCGAGCAAGGGACGCACGCGGAGCTGATGGCGCAGGGTGGGGTCTATTGCCGATTGTACAACACTCAGCTTGCTCGAGTCTGAGGTAACGATGGCGGATCGTATATGAGCAAGGAAGAGATGTGGGAGGCGTCGGGAGGAAAACATTTCGCGTGGAGAGATCGGTACCTGGCGTACTCAGCGACCGCACTTCAATACGGTCTTGTGCTACTTATTTTCCTCCTGCCGTCGGACTTGCTGCGACCCTTGAAGGGCGCCCTCCTTGTCGGCCTGGCCGTTGCCTGGATCTTACACATGCTGGTTGCAAAGGATTTTAGCCTACGGAGGACCTCACTGGATGTGCCGCTCGCGGCCTACATCGCCTGGATCGCTTTTACCCTCATCACGGCCGCTCATGTGTCGTATAGCCTGGGAGAGTTCCTGAAGCTCATAGTGAGCGTACTCGTTTTCTACCTCGTCGTGAATCAGGTGCGGGACAGGCAAGCGGTGCGAAGGCTGCTCTCTGCCATCGTGCTCACCACGTTCGTGGTCAGCAGCTACGGTATCCTCAAGTTTTTCCTGATTCAGCAGGGGAGTTTAGCCCACAGGGCAGTCAGGGCCAACTCGTTGACCCCTGATTTCCATTGGCTGAGCACCTATCTGATTTTGACCATCCCGATTCTGTTGTGCCTTGCCATGGTGCAGCATGATCGGTGGGCCAGGCTGTTCCTTCGCATGACATGCGTGCTTTCATTCGTTGCACTTTTTCTCACGTACACGAGGGGAGCATGGGTGGCCCTCCTGGCCGAGCTGTTTGTGTATGGGTGGGCTGGGCGAAGGCGGCTATACCTGATCCTGGTTGGGGGGACCATCCTCGTGGGGTTGGCAGGCCTGCTGTTTCTCGCATCAAGAAGTAGCACCATGTCGTTCAGCCCGAGCGCCGACACGCTGAATCCTTACACGTTGATGACCCGGCTCAAGACCGCCGGACTGGCCGTCCAGGAGATTTCGAAGCATCCGCTGATGGGGATAGGATACGGCGGAAAGGCCATGGCCATGGTCTATAAGGATGCGCCGGAATTAAAAGAAGCCAACCACCCTCATAATCTGTACGTTGAAGTTGCGCTTGGGACCGGGTTCCCGGGTCTGATTCTGCTGCTGTGGATCTTTTCCACAGCGCTCAGGGCAACATGGGGGGGGCTGACCAAGGCTTCTGATGGATTCGGACAGGCGGTTCTACTCGGCCTGGGGATGGTCGTTGTAGGGGTAATCGTCAGCAATCTATTCGATCACATCTTTGCAGGAGGCATGGCCCACCTTTTCTGGGTACTGATGGCCTTAGCGGTGGGCGTCGATGCGGAGCAAGAGAGGCAGAAGGCTGGGAATGGTGGCTGGATCTCATGGATGCCGGGATGATACCGGACGGGGAGCGGTGGCGGCTACCTTGGGGATTGGGGAGCCGAGGAGGATCCTTGTGATCACAATGCAGTGGATCGGGCTTGACGAGGTGATCCCTGTCGTGGATCGGATGCTCGGGCCTCTGTCAGAGCGGACCGAGATTCCATGATTGCCGATCGAGGGCGACACGTACTGCAGATTGAGGCCGAGGCGATCCTGGCCTTAATCCCGA
>JANGEZ010000233.1:0-4379 GCA_031838355.1 Candidatus Methylomirabilis sp. bin48
GCCCGCACAGCAGTTCCGTGATCCTCAGCATCGTCGATGATCCATGGCCTCAGCCCGCACCGTTGATCAACCCAGAGGGAACATCGTAACACACAATAGACTACGGGGCGAGCCCTGAAGGGCTCGCCCCGTAGGTCCTATTCTCCGTGCATATCCCAGGACTAGTAAATGTCGCGCACCGTGTTATAGACGTTGAACTTACCTGTCGGCGTCACTATGCGCGGATCGTCGATCCTCGCTACTTCTTGAAGCGTCTTATCATTATAGACGACGATCTCGCTCTTGCCGTCTTTCTTCCCCCACACGCTTATCCATACCTCGTCCCCGGCCTTGTTGAACTCGAAATGGACCGCGCGCCCTTTGTCCGACACCTTCCAGCACTTCGGATCTTTGTCCATGTTCGCTTTCTCGAAGACGCAGACTTGCTTTTGAATCGCCGGGTCGCCGTTCAGGGCGTGGTCTACCCAGACATTTTTGCTCTTCGGATGCGTCTTGATAAACAGGCCGCCGCCGCCCAGGGTCTTGAGCTCCCTCACCTTTTTCCAAGCAGACTCCTTGTGCTTGGCCGGATCGGTTCCGTAGACGGTGACCTTGCCTTCGCCGAGATGCGGTGTGCCATTCACCGGACCGAATTTCGGATCGATCCAGTTGGCGCCGCGCCCAGGATGAGGCTTGACTCCGGTTTCGAAGATCGCCTCCAGTTTTCCTTTCTCGACGTCGACCACGACCATCTTGTTCGCCATGTTAGCCGCTACCATGAAGTAGCGTTTGGTGCTGTCCCAGCCGCCGTCGTGCAGAAACTTCTCGCCTTCGATCTGGGTCATCTTGAGGTTCTTGAGATCCGAGTAATCGAAGAGCCAGATAAGCCCGGTCTCCTTGATGTTAATAACCCACTCGGGCTTGAAGTGCGACGCCACGATTGAGGCGACCCGGGGCTCGGGGTGGTACTCCTGGGCATCATAGGTATTGCTCCGGCTGCTGACGATCTTCAACGGTTCCAGCGTGGCGCCGTCCAACACGATGATCTGCGGCGGCCAATAGCAGCCAATGACAGCGAGCTTGTCGGTGAAGTCACCGAGTTTTCCTTTATACTTGCTCGTGTCGATGGAGCGCGCATCGCTGCATGGCTTCACCTCCGCGATCTTATCCGGAACCTTCATCCACAGATCGATCATCGTCGCCCGGCCATCGCGGCCGATGGTGTACATGTAGCGCCCTGAAAAGGAACTGCGCGAGATATGGACCGCATAGCCGGTCTTGACAATGTTGACGATCTCCTTGGTGTCGCCGTCGATGATCGCCACCTGGCCGGCATCGCGGAGGGTCACGGCGAAAAAGTTCTGCCAGTCACGGTTATGTTCGGGCTTTGTGGGTCGCTGGTCCGGCGGCACGGTCAGCTTCCAACTTTTCTTCATCTCCGCCATGCCGAGCTCGGGCGGCACGGGCGGGTCGTGCTGGATGTAGCGGGCCATCAGGTCGCTTTCGGCGTCCGAGAGAGTGCCTTGCCGACCCCAGTCCGGCATGCCGCCTCCCGTACCGTTCACGATGAACGCCTTCAGAACAGGAGTTGTTAAGGCGCGGGTTTTCGCAGGCAGAAGGTTCGCGCCCGTCGCGCCTTTTCTTAAGACCCCGTGACAGCCCGCGCACCGGTCAAAATAGATGCGCTTGGCCGTCTCAAGCTCACCCGCCGCCAGAGGGGGAAGCGGCGGAAGTTCCGGTGCCGCAGGCGCCTGCTGAGCATGAGCTGGAACGATCCATAGCAACAGAGCTAATACCGCCAACATTACCTTCCTCGCCACGTTACTCCTCCTTTTCGTTGAATGGTGTCCCCACACTTCCATGGTTAACGCCCCCTGGAAAGCATCGATCGTATTCTAAAGTCTACTGCGAGACCTTTAAAATGCTAAACTGTATGCTTCGATGTCTCGTTATGTTTATCACCGTGCTATCGAGCACGAAGTGCGTTCTTAATGTGGGACACAATCGCGGGTCACTATCGCTCGACCTGTGCCATCCTGTCAAGAGTTTTTTTACCCTGCACGACCTCAACGAGGTGTGCGCACGCCCGTTCCTGCCACCCGGTCATTGCGGGTGCCGTGAGACGGAACACTCTCCCGTATGACTTAAGACCTGGGCGTGTTGCACATTTCAGTTGAAGCGGTATCGGCGGCAATGGTAGTGTACGCGCAGGACGATACCCCCCTGGGGATGGCGCCATACGGATAAACGCGGAGAGACAACATGTTTCAGACCATTGAATGGACGCCAGAGGGCGCCGTCCGGCTCCTGGATCAGCGCCGGTTACCGGCAGAAGAGGTGTATGTCGAGTGTCGCGATATGGCGGCCGTCGCGCGCGCGATCCGGACCATGCAGATCCGCGGGGCCCCGGCGATCGGCGTGGCCGGCGCGATGGGCCTGGCGTTAGCGGCGCAGACCATTCAAACGAATTCCTTTGCGGCCTTCTACTCGGAGTTGTCGCGCCAGGGCGAGGTGCTGCGCAGGACCCGCCCCACGGCCGTGAACTTGGCGTGGGGGATCGAGCGGATGCAACGGTGTGCGGAAACGTATAAGGATCTCCCGATCGCCGAGATCGTCCAGGCCCTCATCCGGGAGGCACAACAGATCCGGGAGGAGGACATCCAGGGCAACCGGGCGATCGGCGCGTACGGCCAAGGGCTCATCCCCGATGGCGCCGCCGTACTCACCCACTGTAACGCCGGCGCCTTGGCCACTGCGGGCTATGGGACCGCCCTGGGGGTCATCCGCGCGGCGCACGCGGCCGGCACCCGGCTGTCCGTGTGGGCCGGCGAAACGCGACCGTTTCTGCAGGGCGCCCGGCTGACCGCCTGGGAGTTGCAGCAGGATGGTATTGCGGTCACGCTCATCACCGACAATATGGCCGGCCACCTGATGCAGCGGGGGCAGATCGATCTCATCATCGTCGGGGCCGACCGGATCGCCAGCAATGGCGACGTGGCGAACAAGATCGGGACCTACACCCTGGCCGTCCTGGCGCAGGCGCATGGGCTCCCGTTCTATGTCGCGGCCCCCCTGTCCACCCTGGACCTGTCGATTGGCGACGGCGCGGCGATCCCGATCGAGGAGCGCGATCCCGAGGAGGTGACCAGTTGGGCGGGCGTCAGGACTGCGCCGGTGGGGATCCGGGCGCACAATCCCGTCTTTGACGTGACGCCTCACCGGTACATCACCGCCATCATAACCGATCGGGGGGTGGTACGGCCCCCGTACGATGCGAGCCTTGCCGCGCTGGCCGGGGCCCCGTGAGGCCTGCCCCGCCGGTGCGCAGCCGGCTGCAACCCGTCGTCTGGTCCCGCTTCACGCCTGCGGGCATGACGTTGCTGCTGATGCTGCTGACGCCCCTGCCCGCCGCCTCCTCCCCTGAGGTGTCAGCAACGCTCCAGTGGCAGGAGGCGCTTACGCGCATCGGGACCCACGATTACCAGGGCACGGTGCCCCTGCTTGACGATCTGCGCCACCGCGACGGCTTCTCCAGGGCGCATGAGGCCAACTTCCTCCTGGGCGTGGTGCTGTACCGACAGAAGCAGTGGCAGGAGGCCGCCGACGTATTGGAGGTGGCCGCAACGCAGGTGCCTGTACTTGGGGACTATGCCCTGCACTACGCCGCGTCTGCCTATCAGGCCCTTGGCCTGAACTCTCAGGCGCTGGCCACGCTGTCGCGCCTGCTTCACGATCACCCGGAGAGCCTGCTCACCGAGCGAACTCGACAAGAGCGTGCACGACTTTATTTCGACGCTAATCAACTCGCGCAGGCTGAGGAGGCGTACCGGGAAAACCTGTCTCGCGCCTCGGGCGAGGCGAGGCGACGAGAAGCGCAACTCGCGTTGGCAGAGATCGCCGTAAAGCTTGTCCCCGACCCCGATCGGGGAGCGGATAAGCGGCGGGAGGCTGAAACGCTGCTACGCGAGCTGTGGCTCAAGTGGCCGGCGAGCCGGGAGGCGGCTCGAGCCGGCGAACTTCTGGCCTCGATGGCAGGAGTGCCACCCTTCACCCTCGACGAGCAGTTCGAGCGAGCGCTCAGTCTATACCGTAACAGTCAGTACGCCCTGGCAATTACCGCGTTCACACCCTTCTTGCCTGTCCCCGACTCCGATCGGGGAAGCGATGGCTCGCCCCCCATCGACGGAACTCGGGACAGGTTTGTCTCTCGCGCAAGGCTCTGGAGCGGCGTCAGTTACTTTCACCGCCGGGACTACAGCCGGGCCATCAGCCTCCTGTCGCCTCTAGGTCAGGACCACTCCCTTCATTCGGCGGAAGCGCTGTACTGGACCGGACGAAGCCATGCCAGAGTTAACGACGGCGAAAAGGCTATCACGACGTGGACCCGCCTGGTCGACGCC
>JANGEZ010000234.1:0-2556 GCA_031838355.1 Candidatus Methylomirabilis sp. bin48
GCACTGCAACAAGCCTTGCAGTGCTGATCGCTGACTGCTGATAGCTGACCGCTTCTTCATGCGAGAGGAGCACACACGATGCAACTCGGGATGATCGGTCTGGGCAGGATGGGCGCAAACATAGTCCGCCGCCTGCTGCGCGATGGGCATGAGTGCGTCGCATTCGACGTGAATCCAGATCACGTGAGGGCGTTAGCACAGGAAGGCGCAACGGCTGCCATGTCACTGGACGAGTTCTTACGCGCCCTCACCAAGCCGCGGGCAGCGTGGGTGATGGTGCCTGCGGGAAACCCGACGGAGCAGACCATCATAGCGCTCTCACAGCGGATGGACGCGGACGACATCATCATCGACGGTGGCAACTCCTACTACAAAGATGACGTGCGCCGTGCGAAGGCGCTCCAGGCGAGAGGCATCCAGTACATGGATGTGGGCACCAGCGGTGGGATCTATGGGCTGGAGCGCGGCTACTGCATGATGATCGGCGGGGAAGCGCACGCTGTCACGCGGCTGGAGCCGATCTTCAAGACGCTCGCGCCGGGATCAGGCGACATCCCGCGCACCACTGGCTGCGAGCAGTTAGGCGGCACGGCTGAGGAGGGCTACCTGCATTGCGGCCCTGCCGGTGCCGGCCATTTCGTCAAGATGGTTCACAACGGCATTGAGTACGGCCTGATGCAGGCCTATGCGGAGGGCTTCGACATCCTGCGCAACGCGGTCTCACAGGACCTCCCTGAGGAGTACCGTTACAACTTCAACGTGGCTGATGTTGCGGAAGTGTGGCGGCGCGGCAGCGTCGTTTCATCGTGGCTGCTCGACTTGACGGCGATGGCGCTCGCTGAAGACCCGACGCTCTCCAACTACACTGGCGTTGTCCAGGATTCCGGTGAGGGACGCTGGACGATCATGGCGGCCATCGAAGAGGCAGTGCCGGCCGATGTCCTGTCGGCGTCCTTGTACGCGCGCTTCCGGTCACGGCAGGCGCACACATTTGCCGAGAAGCTGCTGTCGGCAATGCGGCAGAAGTTCGGCGGACATACCGAACGTCCTACCGGAGGATAACTTCATGGCGCCCACGCAGATCTTGACCGAGGCGATCACTCAACCCTCCCGCTACCAGGTGCCGGAAGGGTGTGCTCTGGTTATCTTCGGCGCCTCCGGCGACCTGACCAGGCGCAAACTCTTGCCTGCCCTGTACGCGCTGGCGCACGACGGCCTACTCCCTGACCGGTTTGCAGTGATCGGGTTCGCGAGACGAGAGAAGGACCACGAAGCGTTCCGCGAGGAGATGCGCGTGGCGGTGGAGCAGTTTTCTCGCTTGCAGCCGCTCAACGTTGAGGTGTGGGACCGCCTGGCGCGGGGCCTCTACTATGTCGCAGCCTCATTCGAGGACCCTGCCGGGTACGAGCGGCTCCGTGCCCTTCTCGCTGATGCGGATCGTCAGCACGGGACCGGCGGCAATCGGCTCTACTACCTGGCCACACCTCCTGCAGCCTACGCTGAAGTTGTGGCCCGCCTGGGGGCCTCCGGACTGGTAGGTAAGTCCTGGGACGGTCCGCACGATACTGATCCTGCACCAGAGGCTCACGGCTGTTGCCGGATCATCGTCGAAAAGCCATTCGGACGGGATCTAGCCACGGCTCTGGCCCTGAATGCCGAGATCCATAGGGCCTTCCGCGAGCAGCAGGTGTACCGCATCGACCACTACCTCGGCAAGGAAACCGTCCAGAACATCCTGACCTTCCGCTTCGGCAACAGCATCTTCGAACCGTTGTGGAATCGACGGTATGTCGACCACGTCCAGCTCCTCGTTGCGGAAGACCTGGGCGTGGAGGGTCGAGGCAGCTACTACGACACCGCGGGCGCCATGCGGGACATGGTGCAAAATCACATGCTGCAGCTCCTATCGCTGGTGGCCATGGAGCCGCCCGCCACCTTCGAGCCTGACGCGGTTCGCGATGAGAAAGTCAAGGTCTTGCGGGCGATCCGTCCCGTCCCGGCAGAGCGCGCCAACGACACCACTGTCCGCGCGCAGTATATCAGCGGCCAGCTTCACGGGAAGAAGATCGCGGCCTATGCCGACGAGCCCGAGGTTGCGGCGGAGACGGCGATGGAGACCTTCGTGGCGCTGCGCCTGGAGATCGACAACTGGCGCTGGGCGGGGGTACCGTTTTACTTGCGGACCGGCAAGGCGCTTCCGAAGCGGATCACCGAGGTTACCATCCAATATCGACAGCCACCTCTCCTCCTGTTTCAACAGGCGGCCCATGCGGGCCATGAGAACCAGGGCATCGTGAAGCCAAACCGACTCACCCTTCGAATCCAGCCTGACGAGGGGATCTCCCTGCGGGTGGGGCTCAAGCCACCGGGGCCACGAATCAGCCTGGTGCCGGCCAGACTGGGCTTCTCGTACCGGGAGGCGTTCGGGGTCGATCCCGAGGAGGCCTACGAACGGCTGTTGCTGGACTGCATGCTCGGGGATTCGACGCTGTTCATTCGGCGTGATGAGGTCGAGGCTGCATGGACGCTGGTGACGCCAGTAGTCGAAGCCTGGGC
>JANGEZ010000235.1:0-4078 GCA_031838355.1 Candidatus Methylomirabilis sp. bin48
CGGGATATTGACCTGGATTAGTAGCTACTCAGGTGTTTAGGCTGAAGACTGAAGGTTCTAAATTATCTCACAAGGTGCGAATCGAGATCTTCAGGATCGTTTCGGAGTTTTGCATGATCACGCATGACGAACCCCTAAAAGCCTTCAGCCTTCAGTCTATCTACCTGAGCAGTTACCTGGATTAGCCCCCACCTGTGGCGAGTCCAGCCGAACCGCCCACCACGATGAACGATCACGACCTACTCTGCACGCTCCTCAAGCGAGTCAGTCGCTCATTCTATTTGACCCTGAAGGTCGTTCCCAGCGATGTGCGGCGGTCAATCGGTCTGGCGTACCTCTTCGCCAGGGCGGCAGACACCATTGCCGACACCGCTCTCATCGACCGCGCAGACCGCCTGAAGTATCTCGAACTCTTCCGCGAGGCGTTCAGGGAAGGACAGGCTGAGCGGCTCCTGGCGATCAAAGAGGTACTCGCGGAACGGCAGCAAATCGCGGCGGAGCGGGAACTGCTCACCCGCCTTGACGAGGGGTTTTCGATCCTTCATTCTCTCAGTCCGTTCGATCAGGCGATGATCCGTGGCGTGATCCTGACCCTGACGGAAGGGATGGTCATGGATCTCGCCACCTTCCCAGGAGAGGATGAGGGTTGCCTCGTCGCCCTACAGACGCGAGCCGACCTGGACCGCTATACCTACTATGTTGCCGGGTGCGTGGGGGAGTTCTGGACCGACATCCATATGGCGCATCGCCCTTCCCTCGCCGGATGGGATCAGGAAGCGATGAGACGACGCGGTGTTCGATTTGGGAAGGGACTCCAGATGACGAACGTCCTGCGCGACCTTCCGAAGGACCTCCGGATAGGACGCTGTTACCTGCCGCGGCAGGAGCTGGAAGCGCTGGGCCTTCAGCCGGCCGACCTGCTCGACCCAACCGCCGTGGTGAAGGTCAAACCGCTGCTACACTCCCTCCTCGCCCTTACGCTCGAGCACTACCAGGAAGGCTGGGCCTATACGCTTCAGATTCCGAGACACGAAGTCCGAATGCGTCTGGCCTGTGTCTGGCCGCTGTTCATCGGCCTCAAAACGTTGGCGTTGCTCGAGCGATCGCCCAATCTGCTTGATCCTGGCGTTGTTGTTAAGGTTCCACGGGGGGCCGTCTACGGCATGATGGCGCGCTCCTTGGCGATGGTCGGCTCCGACGCAGCCCTGGACCGATACTATCGGCGTCTGTGGCGAAGCGTAGCGGTGTCCGAATAGAGAGACGATGATGGCAGAGCAACACCCCATGATGCACTGCCGCACCACGGCGCACGAAAACCCCCCAACCCCCCTTTCGCAAAGGGAGGAACGGGGGGATTTGGCAAAGGAGATTTTCTAAGCAAGTGGAAAAGAACGTCAGGGCGCATGTCTGGGTTTCCGGGCGGGTCCAAGGAGTCTTTTTCCGCGCCGCCACGGTGGATGAGGCGGCAGCCAGCGGAGTTGAGGGTTGGGTGCGAAACACGCCGGATGGTCGGGTGGAGGCGGTATTTGAAGGCGAGCAGTCGGCCGTGGAAGCGATGATCGCCTGGTGTCGGAAGGGGCCACCCGCGGCGCGGGTGAGTTCAGTTGAGGTGGTCTGGGAGGAGCCAAAGGGCGAGTACGGCTTCGAGATGCAACATTAGCCGATAGCACAGTGCAGGCGGCTGGTCCAAGCGTGCAGGGGTCTTAGACCCTATACGCTACACCCTATACCCTGGGTTCCAGCGCTACACGGCGGTGTACAGGCTGCAAAACTCCTCGTCGGTAAGCTGGTCAAGCCTGCTGAAGTCGATGTCGTTCGATGCGCGGCCTGGGTACTTGTTAGTGAGCTTGATCCCGAAAAACTCCTCGAGTTTTTCGGTCCTCACCATTGTGACGGCATTCCATGCATCACGTGCGCAGGCCTGCGAGCATTTGTCGCACCCAATACATTCGTCGAACCGGATCTGGACGGATGGCACATTGTCATGGACGCTGCGGTCGTATCCATGCATCTTGACCTGCTCGGGCGTCAGGTGCGAGATGCAATCCACCGGGCAGACCGACTGACACGGCGTCACCCACTCCCCATGCTTGACATTGTGCCCGCCACATCCGGAGCAGTTGCCGGGATCGACCAGCGCGATCCAGGCCGGCTTCGCCTTCTTTTGGCCGATCTTATCCGGGTATTGATCGGTATCGACCAGCCCATCGCCGTCCTTGTCCTCAGGGCTGCGGTTCAAATCAATAGTCTTTTGCCGAAGCTTCTCAACAAGCTGCACCCGTTCTTCCGCGAACGCCTGATAGACCGAATGTTTCTCCTTCCATGTTGCGTAACGGTCAAACCGAAGTAGCCACCCGTAGCCGTTCTGCTTCCAGAACTCCGCCCGCTTTAGCCGGTTCGCCTCCAGTTGCGCTTCGAGGGCGGCCTTCTCCTTCTGGCGCGTCTCGAGCGTCTTCAGGTAGCTGTCCGCGCGTCGCTTATCCCGCTTGTGGGGAGGGAGATACCCTGGAAGCGCGTGTTCATGTCTTATCAGCGTATCAGGCAACATCGTGAAGCCCCCTTTGCCACTCCAAGATTCAGGCTACCCGCTTACCTGGCTCAAGTCAAGCGCTTGCCGGGTCTAGACCCCGTGAAGCTTGAGGCCCTGCACAGCCTGATAGATCGGGATAACTTCGTCGAGCGGAGGCCACGGCAGAATACCGAGCGAGTCATGAACATAGTCGTGGGTGCGCATGCCGTTTAAGACACAACTGACGCCTGGCGCACTGGCCAGGACCCAGAGCGCCTTCCGGGACAGGCTCTCGCCTCGTCGTTCCTCCGGGAGTAACGGATCGATGGCCGCCGAGATCGTGTCATGGACCCGCCGACTCGAGCTCGCCGCTAGCCGGACCATTCTGTCGCCGACGATGGCATTGAGCGGTCGGTTGACCAAGACGCCGATCCCCGCACTGGATGCGGCCTCCAGCGCTGTCTGCCGATTGTCCGGCCCGGTGTTCCGCGTGAGGAGCGCGCCCGCCTCACATAGGTTCATCGGGAGTTGCAGGATTCGGGAGTGATGGGCTGGTCCTCCAGCTTCTCGCGCGGCGGCAAGCATCCGGGTCAGCGACGTCGCCTCTGGATCGACGGCAGGCGACACGACGGTGTTTGACGAGACGCCATACCATCGGATTGTGCCGGCTGCCACCTGGCTTTCGAAGAATGTGAACGCCGCTCGCAGCCGCCGGTAGAACTCGTCACGAGCAGACTCCAGGTCGCCGCGCCTTCGCGCCTTGGCGTCTGAGAGGAAATACTCGGGATTGTGCAGCAGGCAGACATCAAGGGTCTCGATTTGCAGCCGGCTGAGCGACCGTTCGAGTTGCTCTCGCAGGAACTCCGGATGGATGCAGTGCCAGCAGCCGTCCATGTATTTGACCATCTCGGGGAACGGCCTCCCCGCCGCCTCTCGCTTCTGCACCAGCTCCAGATTCTGCCCCTGAACGTAGCCGATCTTCGAGACGATAATGATCTCCTCGCGCCTGAGCGTTCCGGCGCGCGTGAGCGTGCCGAGGACGGCGCCGACGCACCGCTCGCTACCGCCATCCATGTAGTTGGTCGAGGTGTCGATCAGGTTGCACCCATGGAGAAGCGCCCTCTCAAGGGCTTCGGCCTGCTCGGGCGTCTCGTCGTCGATCCGGTAGCCGCCAAAGCCTAGCTTGCTGGTGGTCAGGCCTGTCGCCCCGAGCGGCCCGTAGCCTGATGGGGCGAAGCGTTGTGCGTAGGCGGCGGTGCCGGCCTCCGTCGCGCTGCCACGCAGGAAGCTCCCGACGGCTGACCGCGTGCCGCCCGCCGAGCGTCGCTCGGGAAGGCTGAGGGTGGAGGCTACCTGAGCCGGATCGGTGATCGGGGCCTGACAGGTGAAGTTGCGACAGACGTAGAGCGCCGCGCGACCGTTGACCAATCCCTTCCCCGACAGCAGAGGGAAGGGGGGTGGATCGCCTCCAGCCGGATCGTGATGCGCCACGATCCGATTCGGGAGGTAGTGACGGCCAATCTCCTGGCGCAGTGCCTCAAATCCCGCCTCTGCCGGCGCGCCGATCAA